>JAZDNE010000156.1:0-2332 GCA_043800235.1 bacterium
GTAATGTCAATATTTATTACATTCCTGCTTGACAAGTATTTTTACATATAATATACTATAGTTATAACTATATGTCCAAATCAAATTTTATTGAAAATTTAAGGAAAAAATTCAATTTATCCCAAGAGCAGCTAGCGAAAGAGCTGGGGATATCTAGGCCGACTTACGTACAAATAGAAAAAGGCGAGAAAGATTTAACTATTAAAGAGGCGCGGATTTTAGCTTCTATTTTCAACATGACCCTGGAAGAATTTATTAATAAAGGAGAGCCTGCCAAGGTGAATATTGAGATTCGCAAAAGCGATGGAAAAGAAAAAATAAAGGAAAGAGCGGATATTCGTATTAGTATACCGCAAGAAAATCTAGATAAATTCAGAGAAGCTGTGATTTATATTTTGAAAAAAGTCGGCTGGAAGCCGAATTTCGGTATGGCGGTTTTTTATAAAATTCTTTATTTTATTGATTTTGATTTTTATGAAAAATATGAAGAGCAAATCTTCGGAGCCACCTATATTAAAAATCATTATGGGCCGACGCCAGTAATGTTCGCTAAAGTCCTAACGAAAATGAAAGACAAAAACGAAATAGAAGAAATAAGAAGTAAGTTTTTTAAATATGATCAAACTAAATATATCGTTAATCCCGAGAGGGAGCCGGACCTTAGAAATTTTACGGCCCAGGAAATAAAACATATTGACGACGAATTAGAAAGGCTGTCCGATATGACCGCCAGTGATCTTAAAAAATATTCTCATAAAGATATTCCTTGGCTTACCGCCGAAGAGGGGAAACCGTTGGATTATGAATCCGTTTTTTACCGAACGGACGAGACTAGTGCGCGCGAGTATGACGACAAAAATTGATTATGAAACAACCGAATGGTTTGAAAAAGATTTAAAACGCCTGAAAAGGTTTAGCACCTTATTGGATGACTTGGAAACCGCAAAGAAGAACGCGATTGAATTATATCACCTGCGAAAGATAAATAATTTGAGTTGTTTTCCGATACCGGGTTTTTGTTATGATGAGGTGCAAATTTGTAAAATTAAAAAATTCGCTTGTCGGTCGCTAAAAGGCAAGGGCATACAAAGCGGCATACGGGTGATATATGCATATTTCCCGAAAAGCAATAAAGTCGTTTTTATTGAAATATATTACAAGGGAAACAAGAATAATGAAGATAAAGAAAGAATAAAACTATTTTTAAAAAAGTGATGATTTTTTCGAAATTTATTTTATATTCGGTATAAATTTTTTAATGTTATCTATCACGGTAGTTTTTAAATTTTGTTTGATTTTACTTCTGGCCGTAGCGGTTTTAACGAATTTAAGCCAGTCGCGGTTTGGACCTTTGCGTTTTTTTTCCGTAATAATTTCAACTAAGTCGCCATTTTTTAATTCCATATCTAGGGTCGCCATTTTATCGTTAACCATGGCGCCGACCGCCTGGTTGCCGATATCTGAATGAACATAATAAGCGAAATCAATCGGCGTAGCTCCTTCGGGTAAGTCAAAGATGTCGCCTTTTGGCGTGAAAACGAAAATGCGGTCATGAAAAACGTCAAATTTTATTTGTTTAATAAAATCAGACGTATCCTCGGTTTCCTTTTGGATATTTAAAACTTCTTTTACCCAGGCTGGCTGTTTTTTTGAATCGTTTATTCGGCCGCCATCTATTTTATAAGACCAATGGGCGGCGATGCCATACTTAGCTCCGTCATCCATTTCTTTGGTCCTGATTTGAAATTCGGTAGATTTGCCTTCCGGGCCATAAACCGTGGTATGGAGCGCCTGATAGCCGTTAGGTTTTGGCACGGCAATGTAATCTTTAAATCTGCCCGGGTTAGGCCGCCACAGCGAATGAATTATGCCTAAAGTTTTATAACAATCAGCAATATTGGGCACTACAATTCTTAAGGCAAAAACATCATAAATTTCATCAAACTTTCTGTCTTTTTTTTGTAATTTTAGATAAATGCTATAAAGATGTTTAAAACGGCTGGAAATCTGGAAAGGAATTTTTGCCTCTTTAAGTTTAGCGCCCAGCATGTTTTTTGTTTTTTGAATATATTGATTATGCTCAAGCTTTTTTTCCACCTCGTATTTATAAGCTAATTTTTTGTATTCTTCCGGGTAAAGGTACTTAAAACAAATATCTTCCATTTGCCATTTTAATCTCCAAACGCCTAAAAGTCCGGCGATCGGAGCGTAAATTTCTAAAGTTTCGCGGGCAATGCGCTGGCGTTTTTCTAAAGGGAGAGACTCTAAAGTTCTTAGATTATGCAGGCGGTCGGCAAATTTAATTAAGATGACTCTTAAGTTTTGCGCCATA
>JAZDNE010000094.1:0-6390 GCA_043800235.1 bacterium
GTCAAATTTTCCAAAAAATTCTTTGGCTTAGCTTAGGCTAAACCGCAAAATTTGTTTGAAAAATTATGTCTCGAAATCTGGAAATTTATGACTAAAGGAGCATTCGGCGACAGCCCCATATAATCAATACAGCAATAAATAGTTTACTTAGTTAAGAAAAAGATGTATTATTAAATTATAATGTAATTTAATAAAATATTTTTTAATTAAAATTGAAAAATAAGAAATAATTTTATTTTTGAGAGTATATGCGTCAATCAAAATTATTCGGAAAAACATCAAAAACTGAACCTTCTGGCGCAACAGCAAAAAGCCATTCTCTTCTTGTAAAAGGCGGTTTTATTGCGGAATCGGTTGCTGGAAGATATTATTTTTTGCCACTCGGAATGAGAGTAAAGGATAAAATAATAAAAATTATTGAGAAAGAAATGAATAATGCTGGCGCGCAAAAAATTATCGCGCCTATGCTTCATCCTATAGAATTATGGGAAGAAACTAACCGTACAAATTCTGTTGGATTTGAATTAATGAAGGTAAAAGACAGGCGGGATGCAGAATTCGCATTAGGCGGCACTGCGGAGGAAATGATTGTTGATTTGGTAAGAAAGTATAATATAAGTTATAAAGATATTCCTTTTAATATTTATCAATTTTCAGAAAAATTCAGAGACGAATTAAGAGTTCGCGGAGGGCTTCTCCGCGCGCGGGAATTTTTAATGAAAGACGCATATTCTTTTCATCAAGGAGAGGAAGATTTTAAAAAGGAATACAAAAAAATGGGAGAAACTTACAAAAAAATATTTAAAAAAATGGGATTGGAAACAATTATGGTAGAATCGGATAATGGTTATATAGGCGGAGAATATTGCCATGAATTTGTAATAGAAAGCGATATTGGGGAAAGTAAATTTTTAATAACTGACGATGGAGTTTATGCGGCGCATGAAGAAGTGGCAAAATTCAAGAGGGATAATAAAAATTTAGATGAAAAAGAGTTGCCAATGGAAGTAAAAAACGCATTTCGCGGTCAGACGATAGATGATGGCGTAGAATTATACAGAATGCCAGCGTGGAGGCAGATTAAAACCTTGATTTACAAAACCAATAACGGATTTGTTCTTGTTTCAATCAGGGGAGATTTAGATATAAACGAGGTAAAATTAGGGCATATTTTAAATTGTCATAATTTGGAAATGGCAAACGAGGAAGAAATTAAAAAATTAGGTTCGCATATTGGATTTGTTTCTCCATTAAAATTAAAAATAAAAAAAATAGGAGATATTTCATTAAAAACAGTTAAAAATTTTTATACCGGCGCTGATATTTATCAAAAAGATACACTAAATGTAAATTATGGAAGAGATTTTAAAGTTGATATATTAGCGGATATCGCGATTGCGAAAGAAGGGTATTTCTCAGAAGACGGGAAATCGATTTTACATGAAAAGAAAGGCATAGAAGTCGGCAATATTTTTCAACTTGGCGAACATTACAGCTCGCGAATGGATGCTAAATTTACTGATATAGATGGCAAAGAAAAGTTTTATTATATGGGTTGTTATGGTATTGGCATTGGGCGAACTATGGCAACGATAGTAGAAAAATATTACGATGAAAAAGGAATAATTTGGCCTGAAACAGTCGCGCCTTATAACGCGCATTTAGTAAGGATAGGGAATTCGGAAAAAATAAATAAAAAATGCGAGGAATTATATAATGAATTAAATAAAAAAGGAATTGAAGTTTTATATGATGACAGGGATATTTCCGCTGGAGTAAAATTCGCCGATTCTGATTTAATTGGGATACCTTTCAGAGTGGTGATAAGTGAAAAAACGGTTGCTTTAGATTCAGTGGAAGTAAAAAATCGGAATAGTAAAAAAGTTAAAATGGTTAAGTTAAAAGATATTGAGAAAGAATTGAAAATTTTCGTCAGTGGCATAGAAATTAAATTTAAATAAAAGATAATTATAAAAGGACTATCGCCGAATGCCTCTTTGTCCTAAATTCCCATATTTCGGTCAAATTTTCCAAAAAAATTATTTCTCTTAGCTTATGGACAGCATACTATGACTTCGCGCTCCATAAGCGCGCTTTCATAATGCGATGTCCATATATATTGTCGAAAGGCGCGTTGGCAAGTTATTGATATTTTTTTATTTTAAAAAGTGATAAAAAAACAAAGAAATGTTTTTTAAAAAGCGCCGTTCCTGAAGCGGTAAGCATTATGCCAGCCATAATTTGCGTTATTCTAATGCCGCAAATCATAGGCACTAAATCAATCCTTATAAATTCAAAAAAAAATCTCCCAAAACTATACAAAAATAAATACCACAAAAAAATGTTTCCTATTTTTACGAAAGATGAATTAAAATAAGCAAATTTTTTTTTATGCATCCATACTAAAAGTATTCCAATTATTGCGCACAATAAACTTTCATATAAAAATACTGGGTGAAAAAAAATGTTATCTGTAAATCCATAAACTCGATGTAAAGTATCAATAGGTATTCCCCACGGAAGTTTTGTTGGAAGCCCGTAAAGTTCTTGATTAAAATAATTACCCCATCTGCCTATCGCTTGAGCAAAAACCATCCCTGGCGACAATAAATCTAATAAAAATTTAATTATATACCCTTTGCTTATGCAGAAAGGATGTTCGTTCTTTAAAGTTTCTTCTTTTTCGCTAATGCGATGCGGATAATTTTTTCCCTGCGCTCCTTTCTCAAGAGAATTGCTCTGCGTCTCGCAGGGGATTAGAATTGCGGAATTATTCACATAAAACGCAAGTCCTGCAAATCCTCCAAAAATTGCTCCGTAAATCCAAAGACCTCCGTTCCATATTTTAAAAATATCAAAAGGACGCAATATATAGTATTTCAATTCAGCTATTATATGTAAAAAACGCGCGCCTGCTAAACCTCCTATAATTAAATATACAGCTAAATCAACTAAATCAATATCCATTCTATGCCTGCCTGCGCGATAATAATATTCTATTCCAATATTATACTTTCCCAATACCCATCGCGCGACAATAAACGCAATCAAAATTCCCATCGCAATAAAAAATCCATACCAATAAATTTTTATCGGACCTATTTGAAAAAGTATTGGATTAGGATGGTAAGAATGTATAAACACGAGGGAAAATTATTTTTTTATAAACTTTACAATTTCTCTTTTTATATACTGATCTTCGCGGGAATAAATAATAGTATTCCTTTTGCTGACAATATTTTGTCCATATTTTTTTTTAACATATTCCATCAATTCTATCGGCAATAAATCAACTTTTTTAAATCCCATTTCCTCGATTTCCTTCATAATAGGCATAAATTTATAAATTCCATTATCATCTTTAAATATCGGCCATATCATAACAACAACCCCATTATTTTTTAAAACTTCTTTAAATTGAATAAATGATTTTAAATATACTTTAGACAAGTTTTTAATTATCTTTTGTATATCAAACAGTACCCCTTTTCTTATTGGCGGTCCTAAATAAGGCTCTGTGACAATAGCGCTTATTGTTTCTTTTTTAATAGCGCCAGATAGTTTTTCTACGGGCGTATTAATTAGTAATAAATCTTTTTCTTTTGTTATTTCTGGATAATTTTTTTTTAACCATTCAATATTTTTTTCTGAATTTTCCATAGCTTGCTTGCTAAAATCGCTTCCGATAATTTTTTTATGTCCAATAATTAGAGCTTCTTGCAATATCGTCCCTGATCCGCAAAATGGATCTAAAATTGTATTCTCAATTTCCGCTCCTGACAAATTTATCATTATTTTTGCAAGTTTAACTGGAAGCATTCCAGCCCTAGCGTCCCTTAATGGCCTGCCATAATCAAGTTTAGAATATTCCATATAATTTTGAACTATTTCAGTTTCTCCAATATATATCTTATTATCAATATCTATTATATTTGCTTCAAATCCATTATTTTCAAGATATAATTTATTCTCTCCCACAACAATAGACGACAAATTATCTTCTTCTTTTGAAACAACCCATCTTGAATTTATTCCTTGCTCCCTAAGGATTTTTTTTAAATCCATTGCCATTTTTTTAATAAAATTCCTGTTAAATTTATCCCTATCGCTATAAACGCTAAACCCAAAAGAGAATTTTTTTTCTTTTTTTATCATTCCTTCCGCCAATAATTTAAAAACATACTCCGTAATCCATTTTCTAATAATTTCTTTGTCGCTATTTTCAAGGTTGCCAATAATTTTTCCTCCTTTTATAACGCCTCCCAGTTCTGCGACGCTTTTTTTAATATCAAAATATTCGTCTATTAAGATGATATTTTTTCCAATAATACTATTTTTTTTCTTATAAACGCTGACGATTTCTGCTAAGGATAAAGCTTGATTTTTTCCTAAAACAAGATACTTCATATAATTAAAGGGATTGTCGCCGAATGCTCCTTTAATCATAAATTTCCAGATTTCGAGGCATAATTTTTCAAACAAATTTTGCGGTTTAGCCTAAGCTAATCCAAAGAATTTTTTGGAAAATTTGACCGAAATATGGGAATTTAGGACAAAGAGGTATTCGGCGACAGTCCCTTAAATAAAGCTTATCATAAATACTTAATTTTGTACACGCTTGCGAATGCGCATCTTGCTCAGTCCCTTGACATATTTTTAAAATCTGTTATTATTTAATTAAGTAATAACATAAATTAATATTTTTGTTATCAAAAAATACTAATTCACCCCTGCGCCTTTCAGCTTTAATTGATGAAAGAAATTTTAGGGAAAAGATGAGGCTAAGGAATAAAAAGATTAGTAAGTAAGATAAAGCTAAAAGAGAAGGGTTTATTAAGTTTTTTTGTTGTTCTTTTAAAATAGTACGCTTACCGATTTGGCGAATAAGTCAATTCATTAAAATTTTTAATTTAGTATAGTTTAACATTTGAGAATATGCTCGTTTCTTAATAGGAGCGGGTGAGCATTGGTTTAATAGTGTTCTTAAAATATTCTTAAACAGGATAAAGAGCCTGTAAAATTCTTTTTGAGAGTTTGATCCTAGCTCAGGATGAACGCTGGCGGCGTGTCTAAGGCATGCAAGTCGAACGATCAGCGCTTTGCGCTGATAGTGGCAGACGGGTGAGTAACACATTGGTAACCTACCCCTAACACGGGCATAACCTTCCGAAAGGAGGGCTAATTCCCGATTAGCTGTAAAAAGATAACTTTTTACAGTAAAGGTTTTCCGGTTAGGGAGGGGCCTATGGCCTATCAGCTAGTTGGTGAGGTAAAAGCTCACCAAGGCAACGACGGGTAGCGGGCGTGAGAGCGCGACCCGCCTCACAGGGACTGAAATACTGCCCTGACTCCTACGGGAGGCTGCAGTCGAGAATCTTCCTCAATGGACGAAAGTCTGAAGGAGCGACGCCGCGTGACTGAAGAAGCCCTTCGGGGTGTAAAGGTCTTTTCTCTGGGACGAAAAGATGACGGTACCAGAGGAATAAGGGGCTGCTAACCTCGTGCCAGCAGCAGCGGTAATACGAGGGCCCCGAGCGTTATCCGGATTTATTGGGCGTAAAGCGTCCGCAGGTGGTTTTAAAAGTCAGTGGTCAAATTTATTAGCTTAACTAATGAACTGCCAGTGAAACTTTAAAGCTAGAGACTGGGAGAGGCAAGCGGAATTGCCGGTGGAGTAGTAAAATGCGTTGATATCGGCAAGAACACCAAAAGCGAAGGCAGCTTGCTATAACAGTTCTGACACTCATGGACGAAAGCGTGGGTAGCGAATGGGATTAGATACCCCAGTAGTCCACGCCGTAAACGATGGGTACTAGACATTGGAAGTATCGACCCTTTCAGTGTCGTTTTAACAAAGATAACTCGTTAAGTACCCCGCCTGGGGAGTACGGCCGCAAGGCTAAAACCCAAAGGAATTGACGGGAACCCGCACAAGCGGTGGAGCATGTGGTTTAATTCGACAGTACGCGAGGAACCTCACCAAGGTTTGACATCCCGAGAATCACCTGGAAACAGGAGAGTGCCGAAAGGAGCTCGGTGACAGGTGCTGCATGGTTGTCGTCAGCTCGTGTCGTGAGACGTTGGGTTAAGTCCTTTAACGAGCGCAACCCCTGCTTTGTGTTAAATATTTCACAAAGGACTGCTTGCTTTAAGCAAGAGGAAGGCGGGGATGACGTCAAATCAGCATGGTCCTTACATCTTGGGCTACACACATGCTACAATGGCCGGTACAAAGGGTCGCGAAGCGGTAACGCGGAGCTAATCCCATAAAGCCGGTCTCAGTTCGGATTGAGGTCTGCAACTCGACCTCATGAAGCTGGAATCGCTAGTAACCCTGAATCAGCCTCGTCAGGGTGAATACGTTCTCGGGTTTTGTACACACCGCCCGTC
>JAZDNE010000025.1:0-2609 GCA_043800235.1 bacterium
CAATTTGGCGAGCAAGTGGCGGAAAATTTGCTTAAAATGGCGGGTTTTGTGATTGGAAAAGACTATTTATACAATAAAGAACAAGAAACGATTGATACTCGCCCCGATTTTACTATTTTAATGCCAGACAAAACCAAAATCAATGTTGATGTAAAATTTCCTTATAGCGCTTTGCAGAAATTCATAGAAACCGAAAATAAGGAAGAAAAAATGCAGCATTTTAGAGTTTTTAAGGAAGATGTAAAGAAAAAAATAAAGCAGGTTTCAACGCGTGACTATATAAATCCAGAAGAAAAAACTGTTGACTTTGTGATATTATTTGTTCCGAATGAAATGATTTTTAGTTTTATTTATGATAGGATGAATGATGTTTGGGAGGAGGCGATGCGCAAGAAAGTAATTCTTACGGGTCCCTTTAGCTTTACGGCGATTTTACAGATGGTAAGGCAGGCATATTCTAATTTTAAGTATCAAGAAAATTTGCATCACGCAATTTCGCTTATACAAAAATTTGAGCAGGAATTTGAAAAATATAATGCTGAATTTAATAAAATAGGAGAGAAAATAGACTCTTGCAAGAAACAGTATGATATGGTCTCTGTGACTAGGACGAATCAGCTTTCTCGCGTGGTAAATCAGATTAAAAATGAAAATTTAATTGAAAAAAGCGACATTAAACTATTAGAATAAAGGGAATAGGACTTGCGCATTTGACGAAGAAATGCACCAAACGCGCAAGTCCTAGAAAAATAAATTATATTTTAATAAAATACCGATAGAATACAAGGGAAACTTGTATTTTTTATTTATATGGAAAAAATTTTTAGCTTTTATGGCGGGGCATATAATTGGATTTTTGAGACTGTAAGCTATTTCGTAAAGCTGGAATTTTTGGGTCCGATTCAAGAATCTGCTGCGGGCAGGGGATTGCTGTGGGGTTTTACGCAGATTTTAGGCATAGTCGCGTCCGCTTTAATTTTGGCTTATTTTTTTCCGAAGGCTTCTTTGAAAATCAGCGAAGATTCGCTGGAAAAATTTCTTAAAAGTTTTATCATTGGGCTTGCTGTATTTTTACTGGCGCCTATTTTTTCTATTGTGTTTTTTGCGACTGTTATTGGGATAATTCCCGGAGCTATAATTTTTTTGGCGTATGGTTATTTGGTTTTGGTTTCCGTGGTTTATGCGGGAATAATTTTTGGAAATTTTCTAATGAGAATTTTCAAAGGCAACAAAAACGCCGATAATACTTGGTATTCGGCGGCAATTGGGGCGGCGCTGCTATTTTTAATCGGACTGATTCCAATAGCTGGGTGGGCAGCGTGTTCATTGGTTTTTTTGGCGGCGCTTGGTTCTTTAAGTTCTTACTATTTTGGGAAATTATTCAAATTTATTTAAGCGGGGACGAAAGAAAGGAATGCAATATGGAAGCTGGCAGAGAAGAAATTGCGTGGTTAAAATGCGATAAATGCGGAACGCTTATTGAAATTTTGCCGCTATTATCCAGTAATAAAATTGATAATAAATTTATCAAGCTTTATTGCGATAAATGTAAAAATTCAGAAAGGCTGGGGGAAGAAAAAAGGATTTGCAAGGCTTAAAAAAGCTGGATAAAGATGAATTTTTGTTTTTTATTGCGCGTTTTATGCTCTACGATGGTTTGAGCCGATGGAGAGAGTTGAACTCTCGACCTACGCCTTACCATGGCGTTGCTCTGCCATCTGAGCTACATCGGCGGTATAATAACGCATATTCTTTGGGCGGGGACGACCGGACTTGAACCGGCGACCTTCTGCGTGACAGGCAGACGCTCTAACCAACTGAGCTACGCCCCCAACTTAACTTGAATTATTATAACAAAACTTACCGATTGACGCAATATGGCAATATATGATATATTGTGAATGTAATAAAAAATAATGCAATCAATGAAAAATCTTAAATATATATTTTTTATTGTAATTTTATTATTTATTTTTTCTTTTGCGATGTTTTTTAAATTTAAGAAAGGCAGCAATTCTAAAAATACTGTTGAAAATCAAGAAATCCATCAAGAGGCAGAATTAGAAAATCAAGAAAAGTTTGGTAAGAGCAGGGAAGAAATTGTAAAACTGGCGCTGGATTTTGTTGATAAAAATATCATAAGTTTATCTCCTGATAAGGCAGTTTTGGGCGGTTCGTGGTTTGTGAATAGATTTTGGGTGGTTGAAGAGGTTGATAAAGCGAATAAAGTCCAGTTATACACAGAATATGAAGACGGGCATATAATGAGGAAATTGTTGGCGGAAATTGAAGTTGAAGAAAATATAGGTTATGCTATTTTGGCAATTTTTGAGCCGGGAGAAGCCGACTGGAATATTATGCAAGGAAATGACATTGCTTTTGGTAAACAGCTTCTTCTTTACGAAAAAGATGAGATTGGCGAATGGCTAAAAAGATAATTTAGGAAATTTTATTATAATTATTTAAGTATTTATAAATAATATGGCAAAATCACAAGAAAATTTAATAAGATTGAAGTGTTCGGTGTGCGAGAAAACCAATTATTTTTCTACGAGAAATAAAAAAACCATTAAAGATAAGCTGGAATTGAGCAAATTTTGTAATTCTTG
>JAZDNE010000026.1:0-27304 GCA_043800235.1 bacterium
ACGCATGTTGTCAACGCATGCATTGCATTTTTAAGGCGGAATGGTAGAATATAAGCATGTCTATTCCGAAAGAAGTGCAAAATATAATAAAAGACTTAAATAAAGAAGGTTTTGAAGGATATGCCGCGGGCGGATGCGTACGGGATTTTTTATTGGAAAAGATTCCAAAAGATTGGGATATAACGACAAACGCGAAGCCTGAAGAAATTCAAAAAATATTTCCTGAAAATTTTTATAATAATAAATTTGGAACTGTTACCGTACAAACTGATTCCCCAGAAACGACATTAAAAAATATTGAAATTACAACTTATCGAATAGAAACAGAGTATACGGATAAACGGCATCCAGACAAAATAAAATTTTCCTCTAATCTCGAAGAAGATTTATCAAGGCGGGATTTTACAATAAACGCGATGGCAATGGGAATTGAGACGAATAAAAAATATAATATTATTGATCCTTTCAATGGACAAAAAGATTTAAAAAATAAAATTATTCGCGCCGTTAGAGACGCGGATGAGAGATTTAACGAAGATGCGTTAAGAATGTTGCGCGCGATACGATTCGCGGCGCAACTTGGATTTGAAATTGAGAAAAACACATTCGATGCGATTGGAAAAAACTATTCTCTATTAGAAAAAATTTCGAAAGAAAGAATAAGAGACGAATTCGAACAAATGGTTTTGTCGGATCATCCTGATGAAGCTATTTTAAATCTTAAAGATTCAAAACTAATGAATTTTGTAATACCTGAACTTACATACGGCATAGGGGTAAAACAAAATAAACATCATATTTATGATGTATTTGAGCATAGCGTTTTATCATTAAAATATTGCAAAAGCTCCAAACTTGAAGTAAGGCTTGCTTCTCTTCTCCATGACATCGCTAAACCTGCTGTAAAGCAAGGCGAAGGATACAGTTCCACATTTTATAATCACGACCATCTTGGAGCGAAATTCGCAAAAAATTTCTTAAAAAAGCTCCATTTTTCTAATGAAATAATCGACAAGGTTTATACTTTAGTGTACAACCATATGTTTTATTATGATATGGGAGTAGTAACAGAAGCGGCGGTTCGACGAATGATAAAAAGAGTTGGAAAGGAAAATTTGAAAGATTTGATCGATTTGCGGATTGCGGATAGATTGGGAAGCGGCGCGCCGAAAGCGAAACCGTACCGTTTGCGCCATCTTGAGTATATGCTTGATAAAGTTCAATATGATCCAGTCTCAGTAAAAATGTTAAAAATAAACGGGGACGATTTAATGCGAGAATTAAAGCTCCAGCCTAATCCAACCATAGGCGCTATTTTAGACGCTTTATTGGCAGAAGTTATAGAAAATCCAAAATTAAATGAAAAAAATTATCTTCTTGCGAGAGCTCATGATTTGGCGCGCTTGGATATTCAGAAAATACGCGTGTTTGCAAAAGAAAAAATTGAAACGAAAAAAGAAGAAGATGATGAAGAGATAAAGAAGAGGCATTGGGTGAAATGATTTTAGATTAATGATAAAACTTATAAAAAATTAAAAATATGCCAGTCGTCCTTCTCCTCATAATTTTAAATATTCTTTTTTTTCACTCCTCATTTTTGGGCATAATTTTCGGCGCGATCTATTTTTTTGTCTATGGAAAAAAATTGGGAAAGTGGCTGTTTCCAAAAATATTAGATCTTAGTCCCCATCCTTATGCCGCTAATTGGGATGCGGCGCTCGGTATTTTTTTTCTCTTCTCGTTTTTTTCTCTTGCTGGCGCGACAATCTATTACATATACAAATTAAATAACTTTATAGTTATATCCCTCATATTAGCGGCGCCGTATATCATAAATAAATTATATAAAAAATGGCCTGTATCTCAAGATGCGGCGGCGCGAGCTGTCGCATGCAAATATTTTAATTGGTTGCGTCGCATTCTTTTTATTATATTTAATTGGGGCAATTTACAAAATTTGTTGCGTAATAAATTACGCGATTTTTTTAGCCCTACTCTCAAGAGGGGCAAAGAGAGTGTTATTTTAAAAACCGCGTACATCCTAACTTATATATCGCTTATTGCCATTCTTTTTTCATCATCCACAACCGACGCAATCCGCTCGCCATGGCTCATTGTCCCAAAATATTTTTTTCTTATTTATATCTTTGCCACGATATTGCTTATTGCGATTATTTTAAAAAATAAAAAATCATCTCTCTTATTTATTATTTTTCATTTTTTTTTAAGTTCTATCATAGCTTTAATAATTTATAAACTTGGATATGGATTTGATCCTTTTATTCATCAAGCAACAGAAAAAATAATTTATGAAAAAAGTCTTATAACTCCTAAACCGCTTTACTATCTTGGGCAATATTCATTAGTTGTCATCTTAGCGAAAATTTTTCAAATTGCCGTTTCTAAGATTGATAAATTTTTAGTTCCTATTTTATTTTCTATTTATATTCCTATTTTTGCATTTTATGGAATTAGTAGCGTTATATTCCATCATAAGCGGCATATCGAAATGCTTCCCGCGATAATAGAAATAAAATATGCCGAACTTTCAATCCTTGCGTTTCTAATTTTACCATTTGCGTCTTTCATTTCAACAACGCCGCAAACTTTAGCAAATATTTACTGTCTTATAATTATATTTTCAACTCTTGACTTTTCTAAAAAAGATCAACTGTCCGCAGATCAAACGGATGGAACTATATATGCGCGAACATCTCTTGATTCATCATCAACTAATTATTCAAGCGCGCCGCAATCCCATCGTTTAATAAAATCAAGAATCGTTTTATTTCTCACAGCCGTCGCTTGCGCAACGCATCCGCTTACTGGCATCCCGATTGCCATATTTATTTTATTATTTACACTTTTATCAAACTTTAATTCAGTTCAAAGAACTTTAACGCCTTCTAAAAAGACATTAAAATTTTTAACGCTAATTTTTATTGCCGCAATTTCATCAATCATTTTCCCGCTTACATTTTATATAAATTCAAAAATTTTTAATGTTTCGCAAATATCATTTAATTATTCCGCAAACGCGAAGCAGTCTTTGCAAATAGAAAAAAACATTTCAAGGCAGTATAATTTTATCAAAGATTTTATATATTTATATGGGTTTAATATTATTTTAATATTTATAATTATTTCTATCATAGGGATTATTTTAATAATTTCATCCATAGAGCATGGCAAAAAAAGCGCTATGCGACGGGCAATCCTGTCATCCAAAACTATTCCCTATCTTTTAACCTTTTTAATCCTTATTGTTAATTATTTTATCCTTAAAAATTTTGTAATTTTTAAATCTTTAATATATTACGAACAAGGCGATTATGCTGAAAGATTGTTAGGTTTGAGCTTATATTTTCTATTGCCTTTTTTCTTGATTGCGTTTTATTGTTTTTTTGAAAAATTGTTTAATTATTGCAAAAATGAGGCTATCCTTAATCCTCGCAACGGCGCGAGATACTTAAAAAATTTTTTCATTTTAATTTTTGTTCTATGGATAACCGTTTCTTTATATTTATCATATCCTCGTTATGACAATTATGTTTCCTCGCATGGGTTTAATGTATCAAACGCGGATTTTAAAGCTGTTGATTATATAAATAAAAATGCAAAATTTAAAGATTATATAGTTTTAGCGAATCAAAATACTTCAGTCGCGGCATTGGCAAAATATGGATTTTTAAAATACTACATCTCTAAAGAGGATGCAACAGATAAAATATTCTACTATCCTATACCTACAGCAAGTCCGCTTTATGGATATTATTTAAGTATGGTTAATATAAAACCGACGCGGAAAACGATGCAATACGCAATGGAATTAACAGGAGCGCAGGAAGGATTTTTTGTTATTTCCGATTATTGGCGGAAAGCTGATCAAATTATAGAAAACGCGAAATTAGAATCTAATGAATGGGAAAAAATTGATAATGGAAAAATTTGGGTATTTAGATATACAAAGATATAATGTGACTGTCGCGTAGTTCTTTAACCGTTCTTTTAAAATTGGAGACATAACATGAAAAGAAAAATCTTAATGATTTATCCGCAAATTCCACCTACTTATTGGAGTTTTAAATACGCGCTTCCCTTTATCGGGAAAAAAGCGGCCATTCCGCCTCTTGGACTTTTAACTGTGGCGGCTCTGCTTCCCCCATCCTATGATGTCAAGCTTATTGATATGAATGTTCATCCGCTCTCTGATGAAGAAATAGCCGAAGCTGATCTTGTTTTTATCTCGGCTATGATCGTGCAAAAAAATTCTTTTGCCCAAGTGGCAAAACAATGCAAAAATCTTGGGGCAACTGTTGTAGCGGGAGGACCATATCCTTCCTCATCTTACCAAACAATTGAGCATATCGATCATTTTGTTTTGAATGAAGCAGAAATCACTCTTCCGCATTTTTTTCAAGACTTAGAAATTGGGCGAGCTAAACAAATCTATAATGATCATGGCAAAGCGGATATTAAAAATAGCCCTGCTCCGCGATTTGATCTTATAAAGATGTCCGATTATCATACTATGCCGTTGCAATACTCTCGGGGCTGTCCCTTTAATTGTGAATTCTGCGATATTATTGAGATGTTCGGTCATCAGATGCGCACTAAAACAAATCAGCAGATTATTAAAGAATTAAAGATTTTATTTTATCTTGGATGGCGAGGATCTGTATTTATTGTTGATGATAATTTTATCGGTCATAAACGAAATGTAAAAGAGCTTTTGCCTGTTATCGCTCAATGGCAGAGAAAACATCACTATCCATTTGATCTCTTTACCGAAGCCTCTATCAATTTGGCTGATGACCCGGAATTGTTGGATCTTATGAGCGCGGCTGGTTTTAATATGGTTTTTGTCGGAATTGAAACTCCTGATAAAAATACCCTTGTCAGTACAGGCAAAAAACAGAATACCAAGGGTGACCTTTTACAGAGTGTTGCTACAATTCAAAGCAAGGGGATAGAGGTAGCCGGCGGCTTTATCGTTGGTTTTGACAGTGATCCGTCGGATATTTTTGATCGGCAAATTGAATTTATTCAGCAATCAGGAATTGTATTGGCTATGGTCGGACTTCTTACAGCCTTGCCAAACACGCAATTATACCGCCGCTTAGAGCAAGAAGGGAGATTACTGGCAGAATCAACAGGCAACAACACACATGATTTATCTTTGAATTTCCAGCCTAAAATAGCCCTACAGCAGATCTTGGATGGGTATAAACACATTATAGAGCATATTTATAGCCCTAAAGCCTATTTCGATCGATCTCTAACCTTTCTTATGAACCTTCATCCACATCAAAATTCCGCGCGCAAAGTAAAAAGAGAAGAAATAATCGCTTTTATTAAATCTATCGCTAAGCAAGGTTTTTCTTCTTACAGTTTCTATTACTGGCGGTTTTTGATCAAGGCATTCTTAATTGAGCCTCGCATGTTTCCAGAAGCTGTGCGCTTGGCTATTATGGGCTATCATTTTTTTGTAATCACACAGCAAATTATCGCTGTGGATGAGCTTAAAAAGAATTATGATATTGACGAATTAAAATGTCAATATCAAAAACTAATTAGTAATATTAGAAATTTTGATTCTCCAGCAAAGCTGAGAGAATTAAAAATAGTTACAGACAGCCTTATCGCTGAAATCACAGAACGATATTCAGATATACATAAAGATTTCAGAGATTTGGCATCTGAATGGTATAAAAATACCATAAATTTATTAAATGAACTTTATCAAAATTATTCTTCGCAAGTTAGCGAAGGATGTGGATAATTGAATTAAGGCGAGACGAGGCTTAATGCGACACTCCAGGAAGTGTTGAGCGCTAAAATTTTAGCGACAGAGCGCTGAAAAGCGAACAGCGGCGCTCCTCGTCTCCCCGTTATTTAAAAATAAAAAGCCTTAGTTTGGTTAACCATTCTAAGGCTTTTCTATTACGGACTGTCGCCAATTAAATTTATAATTTGCAACGACTATCCCATTTTCAAAGTGGAGCTTCCCTATTCATCGGTTTTGTATAAAATCACCGTAAATTCTCCTTTTAGATTATTTTTGTCGCTTTCCAATTCTTTCATCACATATTCCACGCTTCCTCGATAAATAGTTTCAAATATTTTTGTTAATTCTCGTCCAACTATAATGTGCTGTTCCGCGCTCCGTAACTCCCCCAGCGCTTTTAATATCCTATGGCATGATTCATAAAAAATAACCGGTGCGTCGCTTTCCAAAACTCTTTTAAAAAAAGTTTGTCTTCCCTTTTTATGCGGAGGAAACCCCAGAAATAAAAATTTATCCATCGGAATGCCCGCTACGCTCGCAAGAGTTACAGCCGCATTCGCCCCCGGAATAGGAATAATATTTACATCCCCTACCCCATCATTCGCAATGAGGGGAAAATGCGCCCCATCTCCTTTTGAAGGAGAGAGCGGGAGTGAGGTTTTCCGCTTCAATATTTCATCCACAAGAACCCCGCAAGGATCGCTAATACCCGGGGTTCCCGCGTCAGAAACTAATGCCGCGTTTTCTCCTTTTTCCAATTTTTCAATTATATAATCAATTTTTTGCAAACGAGTATGTTGGTGATAACTCAGCAATGGTTTTTTTATTTCATAACGCGCCAATAATTTCGCTGTCACTCTCGTATCTTCGCATATTATAAAATCAACCTCGCGGAGTAGCCGCAAAGCTCTTAAACTTATATCTTCTAAGTTTCCTATTGGAGTTGCGATAATGTATAACATACCATAAAAAATCAAACTTGCTTAAATTAATCCTTCATCTTTAATAATTTTAACTTTCTTTCTAAATGTCCAAAATTTGTGAGTTAAAAATCTTCTAACGCCTACCATAACGCCCATAATAATTTTAGCCCATAAATCATTCATTTTTAAAGAAACTAAACTAAACAACCCCGCCTCATTAACTGCAAAAGCCAAAAAACTTATAAATACATATTTGAGAAAATGAATATGAATCGTTATTTCATCTTCTCTTGTCAAACCCATTTTTTTAGCGTCTTCCCCATCCTCAGGCAAAACAGGCAATTTAAAAACCCATTTTCGCGCGATATCAAAAACCGCGCAATCGCTTATCATAAAAGATAAAAAATTAGCCAATAAATAATGATGGCGCCAAAATGGAAATCCTCGCGTTAAGCAAAAATAAAATATAAAATCCAACATGCAATCCAACACGCCCACTGACATATATTTTATAGAATATGCCGCCACTCTCTTTCTTGCATTGGAATCTTGTTTTAGTCTATTTACAATTTCCATATTTAATGCGATGTCAATAACTTATATTTATGATTTCATTATATCAAAAAACCTTAAAAATGCAAAATGCAAACAGTTGTCTTTGCAAAAATAAGGATACTATTTTTGCGCGGCAACTATAATGAGTGGCGCGCTTTGAAAAAAAACAAAAGGCTGGGGACGCATTGCTTAAAAATATTTAGCAATATGCCCCAGCCCGGTACAACCCGCCATGCCAAAATTATTCTGGCGCGGCGAGAAACATAGGTCGTCGAGATAAGGAGGGAGTTAAACTCTCGATCGCCTATGGAAATTTAAAAAAATTATAATCCTAAAGATTATCATTAAATTCTGCTTTTGTCAAGACTTTTGAAAATCGCAAAAACAGGCTATAATACTAAAGTCAATTTGGAGGTGGAATAAATAGTCGAGCGCAAACTAAAAAAATTGCGCGACTTTATATAAAAAATGTCAATAAAATTAAAAAAATTTATTCTATTTTTAGGAGATGTAATAATACTTTTTTTTGCATTATATTTAACCCTTTTAATTCGCTATGGGCAAAATTTCAATAAAGGGATATGGAACGCCCATTTTCCCGCATTTGCTTGGTTATATATTATATGGCTTCTTATTTTTTACATCACAAATCTCTACGAAATAAACGAAGCGAAAGTCTCAATGGAATATTATCAAAAAATACTTGCAAGTTTGCTAATATGCGGGCTGTTTTCCGCAACTTATTTTTACTTTAATCCAAAAATAAATATAGCTCCTAAAACCAACTTATTTTTGAACATTTTAATCATTGCCACTCTTTTCTCAATATGGCGTAATTTATTCAGCATTATTATAAAATCAGCGGGGAAAAACAATTTATTATTCGTCGGATATTCCGAATCTGCGCATAAATTTGCAAAATCAATAAATAATAATCCTCAAATGGGATACAAAGTTATCGCTTTCGCTGATGAAAATGCGGATGACGAACATGAAATAAAAATTTTTAAATCAGGGGAGGCTTTAAAAAAATTTATAAGCGAGAACAATATAAATGCGATTATAATAAATCATCAAAGTGGCAAAGAAAATATCGATCAATTATTTCAATGTTTGCCTTTAGGGGTAAATTTTATATCTTTTAGCAATTTTTATGAAAAATTATTCTCGCTTGTTCCGGTTGATGCAATCGATCAAACATGGTTTATTGAAAATTTAACTGAAGGAAGCAAAAAGACATACGACATTTTAAAAAGAATTTTTGATGTGATGGCATCAATTATTCTAATAATTATCTCAATCCCTATTATTCCCTTTATAATAATTGTCATTAAATTAAACGATGGGGGGGCAATCTTTTTTAAACAGATTCGAACTGGAAAAAATGGGAAAAGCTTTTTGGCAATAAAATTCAGGAGTATGATTATCGGTTCGGAAAAAAACGGAGCGGAGTGGTCGCCTGAAAACGATCCGAGAATTACAAGCATAGGAAAATTTTTAAGAAAAACGCGATTAGACGAAATCCCCCAACTTTTTAATGTTCTGCGAGGAGAAATGAGCTTAGTCGGACCTCGTCCAGAAAGACCTGAGTTTGTAGAAATTCTTGAAAAAGATATTCTATTCTATCCGCAACGGCTTTTAGTAAAACCCGGATTAACAGGATGGGCGCAGGTGAATCTGCCTTATGGCGCGTCAAAAGAATACACTATGTTAAAATTAAAATATGATTTATACTATATAAAACATCGCTCAATCGCGCTTGATTTTAAAATTATTTTAAAAACAATCGCGATTGTGTTTGAGTTTAAAGGACGATAGGATAAATATGAAAGCATTGATTACCGGAATAACAGGACAAGATGGATCTTATTTAGCCGAGTTTTTATTAGAAAAAGGATATGAAGTGCATGGAATAATACGGCGTTCAAGCGCTTTTAATACCTCGCGGATCAATCACCTATATATTGATCCGCATACGCATGGGGTAAAATTATTTCTGCATTATGGCGACCTTGCCGAAAGCGGCAATATTTCAAGATTGATTGAAAAAATTCAGCCCGATGAAATATATAATTTAGGAGCGCAAAGCCATGTCCGCGTAAGTTTTGATATACCTGAATACACAAGCAATATCACTGGACTCGGGACAATCAGAATGCTTGACGCAATAAAAGAACTTCGGTTTAAACCGAAATTTTACCAAGCGTCATCAAGTGAAATGTTTGGGAAAGTTTTAAATATTCCTATAACAGAAAGCTCTCCTTTTAACCCGCAATCTCCTTATGCGTGCGCGAAAATTTATTCTTATTGGATAACTATAAATTACCGCGAAAGTTATAATCTTTTTGCTTGTAATGGGATTTTATTTAACCATGAATCTCCAAGACGGGGAGAAACATTTGTAACTCGAAAAATCACACGCGGACTTTCGCGAATAAAACTAAAAAAAGATGAAAAAATATATCTTGGAAATTTAGACGCTAAAAGAGATTGGGGGTATGCGAAAGATTATGTAAAAGGGATGTGGATGATGTTGCAAAACGAAAAGCCCGGCGATTATATTTTAGCGACCGGTGAAACCCATTCTGTTCGCGAATTTATTGAAAAGAGCGCGTACTTGCTCGGATTTGATTTGGTATGGAATGGGAAAGGACTTAAAGAAAAAGGCATAGATCGAAAAACAAATAAAACTATCATAGAAATAGATCCAAAATATTTTAGACCTGCGGAAGTTGATGTTTTGCTTGGCGATTATAAAAAAGCGAAGGAAACTTTTGGATGGGAGCCAAAAGTTAAATTTAATGAACTTGTTGAAATAATGATAAAAGCGGATTATGAAAAAGAAAAAAAATAATTTTCTTATGGAAAAACATTCAAAAATATACATAGCTGGACATAAAGGATTAGTCGGTTCCGCGATACTTAGAAATTTGCAAAAACAAAACTATATAAATTTAATCACTGTAAATAGGCGCGATTTAGACTTAATGGATTCTAACGCAGTTTCTGAATTTTTTAAAAAAAACCGTCCTGAATATGTATTTTTAGCCGCGGCAAAGGTAGGCGGAATTTTAGCGAATAATACATATCCTGCCGATTTTATTTATCAAAATTTAACTATTCAAAATAATATTATTCATAATTCTTATATAAATAAAGTGAAAAAATTGCTTTTTTTAGGCAGTTCTTGCATTTATCCAAAAATGTGCCCTCAGCCCATCAAAGAAGAATACCTTCTTTCAGGATGCCTCGAACCAACAAATGAGGCATACGGCATAGCAAAAATTGCTGGCATACTGTTGTGCAAATCATATAATAGGCAATATGGCGTTAATTTTATTTGCGCTATGCCGACAAACTTATACGGTCAAAATGATAATTTTGATCTTGAAACATCTCATGTTGTCCCCGCGCTAATTAGAAAATTTTATGAGGCAAAAAAAGAAGGCAAACAAGAAGTTAAAGTTTGGGGAACAGGAAAAGTTATGCGCGAATTTATGCATGTTGATGATTTAGCTGACGGCTCTATTTATTTAATGAATAATTATAACGACTCAACTATTATAAATATAGGGACAGGCGAAGATATAACCATAAAAGAATTGGCGGAAACCGCGCGAAGAATTATAGGATTTAAAGGTAATATTATTTGGGACAGTTCAAAACCTGACGGCGCGCCAAGAAAATTATTGGATGTGAGCAGATTGCATAATCTCGGGTGGAAACATAAAATAAATTTAAAAGAAGGTTTAACTCAAACAATAGAATGGTTTAAAAATAATAGGACTGCCGACGAATGCCGTTATCTGTCATTCTGAGCGACGGGTGAGCGAAAAAACCAAATTTTTTTTCGCTAAGCAAATTTGGCTAAAATATTATATTATGAAAAAAAATATCATAATTAAACCTAAACAATCGATTGATCTGATAGAAGATATTAAAGAAATGTGGGAATTTAAAGATCTTTTTTATTTTCTCACATGGAGGGATCTTAAAGTTAGATACAAGCAAACTATGATAGGGATCGCATGGGCTTTATTCCAACCATTCACAACAATGGTTGTATTTACAATTTTTTTCGGAAATCTCGCGAAAATGCCTTCAGACGGCGTGCCTTATCCTATTTTTGTATACACAGGACTTTTGTTATGGCAATTTTTTTCAGACTCGCTTGGAGAAACAAGCAACTGTTTAATCGCAAACAACTCTATAATAACAAAAGTTTATTTTCCGCGCCTAATATTGCCTATATCCGCGACAATCACAAAATTCGTTGATTTTTTTATTGCGTCAACTATTCTAATAGCTTTAATGGCATATTATGGATATTTGCCTCAAATTAAAGGCATTCTAATATTGCCTCTGCTTTTGTTCATCACATTTATAGCCGCTATCGGGATAGGACTTATCCTCGCCTCTATAAATGTTAAATATCGAGATGTAAGATATATTTTGCCATTTTTTATAAACCTTTTACTATTTTTAACGCCTGTTATTTATCCGTCCAGCATTGCGGGGAAATATTCAAAAATTTTAGCGCTTAATCCAATGACGGGCGTAATAAAAGCCGCCAGAGCAGCAATTTTAGGAAACGCGCCAATAAATTGGCTCTTATTGCTAATTTCAGGAATCGCAAGTTTTATATTATTGGCAATAGGAATTATATTTTTTAAAAAAATTGAACGGCATTTCGCGGATATCATATAGATAACTCATATTATTCGCGTCTGCGGTTTTCTAAAATTTGCAAAACTTCGCCATTCATCAATTTTTAGCGCGCTTTATATGTCAAATTCAATTATAAAAGTCTCAAATATATCAAAAAAGTATAATATAAACCAACATCAAGGCGGGTATGTGGCTTTGCGCGATGTTTTAACAAATATAATAAAAAATCCATTTAATTTTGCTAAACACAAAGCAAAGGCGATAGTTGGAAAAACGGAAAAAGAAGAATTTTGGGCTTTGCGCGATATAAGTTTTACTGTCGAAAAAGGCGAAGCGATAGGCATAATTGGCTCAAACGGAGCTGGTAAATCCACTTTATTAAAAATATTAACGAGAATTACTCCTCCTACAGAAGGAGAAATACGAATGCAAGGAAAAGTCGCTTCCCTGCTTGAAGTCGGCACAGGATTTCATCCTGAATTGACCGGACGAGAAAATATTTTATTAAACGGAGCGATTCTTGGAATGAGCAAAAAAGAAATTTTGGAAAAATTTGATGAAATTGTTGAATTTTCAGGAATAAAAAAATTCTTAGACACTCCTGTAAAACGATATTCTTCTGGAATGTATGTTCGGCTTGCGTTTTCAGTTGCCGCCCACTTAGAACCGGATATATTGCTTGTTGATGAAGTTTTGGCTGTGGGAGACGCGGATTTCCAAAAAAAATGTTTAGGAAAAATGGACGAAGTTACTAAAAAAGCGGGACGGACAATATTGTTTGTAAGCCATAATATGGCGGCTATCGCGAAATTATGCAAAAAATGTATTTTATTAGAAAATGGAAAAATAAAAATGTTTGGGGAAACAACAAAAACGATTGCCTCTTATCTGCAAAATAATCCTTTAACTCAAAATAATAATGCTATAAAAAATAGAATGGACAGAAAAGGATGCGAAGAAATAAAACTCACATCCTTTTATGTAGAAAGCGAAGGGGAAAAAACCGACGCAATTTTTTCAGGCGGTCGCTATTCCTTTTGCTTTGGATATGAAACTATGAACGGAAAACCTGTTAAAAATTTAGGTTGCAGTTCATCAATTTCACGCGTTGGCGGAGAATATCTTGCTTTAAACTGGACAAAGCATACAAAACAAGAATTCAAATCAGCTCCGGCAAAAGGAGTAATAAAATGCCAAATCAATCAAAAATTTCCATTTGGCGAAGGATTGTATAATATTGACGCGGGATTATGGATTAACGGCGACCGCAAAGATTACATCAATAATCTATTAACTTTCGAAGTCAAGAAAAAAGATTTTTATAATACAGGCTCAAATATCGGCAGTCCTATTTATTTAGAGCAAAATTGGAGCATAGAAAATTTATGAAAAAAATTCTTATCACAGGCGGAGCTGGTTTTATTGGCGCGCATTTAGCTAAAAAATTAGCAAAAATGAATTATAATATTACAATTATTGACAAACTAAGCGGAAATAATGCCGCATTAAAACAAGAAAGATTAAATAAATTTTTAGACAACCGCGAATATACTTTCTATAATTTAGATCTGTTTGATTTCAATAGAATTAAAAAAGTATTTAAGAGACATCGGTTTGATATCATCTGCCATTTTGCCGCTAAAACAAATTTAATATTCGATCCTGAATATTACGAAAAAAATAATATTATTGGAACGCTAAATATTTTCGAATTAGCAAAAGAATTTAAAACAGCAAAAATTATTTTCGCTTCGTCATCTATGGTTTATGGCAATAATGATAAATTGCCATTTTGCGAATCAGATAATACCGACTGCCCGCTTTCTCTTTACGCCGCCACAAAAAAATCAAATGAAATTTTAGCATATACTTACCACCGCTTGCATGGGATACAAATGGTCGGACTAAGATTTTTTACTACTTACGGTCCATGGGGAAGATTAGATATGTCAATACGCAAATTCACAGAACAAATATTGCGGAATGAAGAGATAGAAATGTATAATTTTGGAAAAATAGAAAGAGATTTTAATTATATTGACGATACTATAAACGGAATAATCGCGGCGATAGAAAAATCATTTAACTATGAATTATTTAATATAGGTTCGGGAAAAACCGCAAGTCTTGAAAAAATAATAAACCTGATAGAAGAAAACTTAAAGATAAAAGCTCGTAAAAAATACATCCCCATGCAACCTGGGGATATGCCTAAAACTTGGGCGGATATTAGAAAAGCGAAAAAACTTCTTAATTATAAACCGCAAATTTCTATTGAAGAAGGGATAAAACGATTTATAGTTTGGAATAATGAGTATAATTCAAAATTATGACAAAAGTTATCGCCTGCATAATAACATACAATCATGAATCTTATATAAAAAATTGCCTTGAAGGCGCTTTAGCGCAAAAAGTCAATTTTAGTTATGAAATAATTATTAGCGAAGATTGCTCAACCGATAAAACTCGAGAAATTTTAAAAGAATATGCGAACAAATATCCAGATAAAATAAAATTATATTTAAACGAAAAAAACTTAGGGCTTACTGGAAATTGGATACAATCATTAAAATTATGCAATCATTCGGAATATATTGCGATATGCGAGGGAGATGATTATTGGACAGATATTAATAAACTTCAAAAACAAATAGATTTTTTAGATAACCATCCTGATTTCGCTTTATCATCTCATAATGCCGATGTTATTCAAGAAATTAATAAAAAAAATGAAATAATTAGAGAATATTGCGATAAAAATCATCCTGAGATTATGGATTTAAGTTATATATTAGAATATGGGAGCGGTTGCCCTACTCATTCTTTGGTTATAAAAAATAAAACTATTAGAAATCTGCCTGACTGGTTTTCAAAAATGCATGCTTGTGATTGGACATTGCAAGCTATTGCGGCATCTGGCGGAAAAATGAAATATTACAAAGAAAAAATGGGAGTATATAGAAAACATAAAAAAGGCGCTAATTTTAGTTCTAAAATAAACGCCCAAGCTAAAGGCGAATCCGATTTCGCTCTTCCTTCAAAATATACTCTTGAAATGATTTCTGCTTTAAATAAACATTATAATTATAAATACGAAAAAGAGCTTCGTAAACAAAGCGCCTATTGGCATAATTTATATGTAATTGAATATATGGGTATAAATGACGAAAAAAATGCAAAAAAATATGCCAGAAAAATTTTAAAAGAAATTTTTCCTCTAAATCATTGGGACAATGCTTTATGGATGAACAAAGAACGATTTATAAAAATTTTTTTTATCGCGTTATGCCCGATTTTTATTTTAAAAATGTTAAAAATTTTAAAAAATATATATGACAGAACATAAAATAGCAGGTTATAGCATAATACAAAATGGAATCATCTACCCCTTTTATGACGCTATCTTCCAATGTTTGGACAATGTGGATGAATTCCATATTTTTTCTGATGAAAAAACAGCCGAATTAGTCCAAAAATTCACAGAGACTCTTTCATCTTTTTATAAAATTAAACCGCATATTATATCTGAAAATTCACTAAATTGCGGTTTTGCAACGCAATATTTAAAAAAAATAGGATTTGAATTCGCGCTTATGAATAATCCCGACGAATTTTTTCCGACAGGTTTAAAGCCTTTTCTTATAGAATGCGCGAATAAAAAACAAGAAGTCGCATTCCGTATAATTGATTTTTGTGAAAATCTGGATATTAATTGTATTCGATTCCATAACTCTGATAATCCGCTGTTCGAAAATTTTGCCAATCCAATGTTAAAAAATTGCATAATTTATCCCGAAGCAATACATAAATTTACATCGCTTTTTAAATCAGAGAGTGGCGCAAACAGCCTCAAACAACATAGCTTTCCTATCAGAAAAAGAGAACAGATATTATTACGATACTCAAAGACGAATGACTTTTATCCATTTCGCGACGCATTGCGCGAAATTAAAGAAGATTGCGAGCGAAAAAAAAATAATGAGCAAAAATTAGAAGTAAAATTTTCTTATACAAAAGGTTATGAAAAAAGTATGAATATAAGTCTTCTATGGACGGAAGCTTATGGGGTCGCGGAATCATTGGCGCGTAAATTTAATGTTAAAACTATGGCGGAAATCGGAGTGGCAAGAGGTCATCATTCGCTACATTTATTGGAAGCTATGCCAAATTTACATCTTTATTCTATTGATCCGTGGGGACATTATCTTAATGAACATAGATGTATGTTTCAAAAAGATCAGAAGGAAATGGACATATTGTATGAGCATGTTTCATCTTCGCTTAAACCATTTGGCGAAAGATCAAAAATAATCAGAAGCACATCTAAAAGAGCTGCGGATAAAATTTCAGAACCTCTTGATATGATATTTATTGACGCGGATCATTCATATAAAAGCGTAAAAGAAGACATCGGATTATGGTGGGATAAGGTGAAAATCGGCGGAATTATTTCAGGTCATGATTATAACCATTCCTGCCATCCAGGCGTAACTAAAGCCGTTAATGAATATTTTAGCAATAAAAAAATTCGAGTTAATAGCGAAATTGGAAATGTTTGGTGGGCGCAAAAACCTGAAGAAATGCTTTCGTATATTATCCCTACCTACAATTCCGAAAA
Source organism: bacterium (assembly GCA_043800235.1). Taxonomy (GTDB): domain Bacteria; phylum Patescibacteriota; class Patescibacteriia; order JAZDEU01; family JAZDEU01; genus JAZDNE01. The sequence continues at coordinate 16,553 of JAZDNE010000026.1, forward strand.
ATATATCGAGGAGACGGTTGAATCAATTTTTAATCAACGGCTAAAAATACCTTTCGAAATAATTATAACTGATGACTGTTCAAAGGATAATACAAGAGAAGTTTTAAAAAATCTTGCGATAAAATATCAGGAAATTAAAATTTTTTTAAATGATATAAATAGAGGCGCGCCGGGAAATCGCAATTTTGGCATATCGCAAAGCAAAGGAAATTTTATATATATGCTTGATCATGATAATGTGCTTGCCCAAAATAGCGTACAAAAATTAATAGACGCTATAAATATTTACGGTTGCGGAGCGGCTTCTTTTGAAGAATTATATTTTTTCAAAACAAAAATATCAAATCATCGCGGGTCATGGATATATAAATATCCAAATAATTTATTTACTATTAAAGAATTTATTACTTGTTCCGCCTCTCCCGCGGCAAGCAATAATTATATGTACACTCGCGCCGCTTTTGATAAAACTGGCGGATATCCTGATCGAGGCGCTCGCGAAAATATGGGATTCGGATTGCGTTTAGTCTCGACTGGGACACCTATCGCAATAGTTCCGGGAACAAAATATTTTCATCGTATTTTGGAAAGCGGAATGTGGCTAACAGAAAATAATGAACATCCTGAAAAAGCCCATAAAAATATGGCTTTAAATTTTCGGGAATTTTTACCGCTGTTTGACGAAAAAAGTCAAAAGCTTCTTCTTAGCGAAGAAGCTTTCCTTAAAGCGGATAATTATATTAAAGAAAAAAAACTAAAACTTTCAGATAGAGGGTGGGAACTATCAGGCGGAAAAGAAAAATACAGGCATAAATTCATACAAAAATTTATTTTTTGGATAAACAAATTAAGCATATCGGCTATACTAATGCTTCGAAAAATAAAAACAAAAATAAAAAAAGCCCAAATAATAATAAAAACAATATTGTATTATCATATTATCGCGCCAAAGCCATCAATATTAAAAAAAATAATTCTTCTGCGAAAATTTATCATAGAAGCGAAACAATATAAAAAAACAAATCTAAATAAAAATTTTTTATTTTTGGATATTAACATAAAACCATCCATTTTTGATAATACGACCGACACTCTAATTGATTATACCTATTTTTATCAAGGCGCATGGTGCGCCAGAAAAATATTTGAAAACAAGCCTAAACATCATTATGACATAGGATCTAAAGCCGAAATGACAGGAATTATTTCCCAATTCACGCCAACTACTATGATCGATATTCGCCCGTTAAATGTAAACTTGCGAAATTTAATGTTTATCAAGGGAGACATTTTATCTTTGCCGTTCAAAGATAATTCGCTTGATTCCGTAAGTTCTATTTGCGTTATAGAACATATCGGTTTAGGAAGATACGGAGATAAGATAGATTATTTTGGTTCTGAAAAAGCTATAAAAGAATTAAAAAGAATTTTATCTTGTAATGGTTCTCTTTATATTTCTCTGCCTGTTGATACTAAAAATTTAATTTATTTTAACGCTCACAGAGCATTTACGCGAGATTATATTATGGAACTTTTCTATCCCTTGAAATTAATTGAAGAAAAATATATATATAAACGCGAACTTACTAATTATTATAATACTGTAAAAGGATTTGGCACGGGTTTATTCTATTTTAAAAAATAAAAAAATCCTATTACGCAATAATTTTATGAATATAAAAAGCCCTATTACACAATCTAACAACACTGCTTTTGAAAAATCCATCTCTGTTGAATGGATTATTGAAAAATACAAAAAAAACTTGCATATAGATGTATCTAAATTTTTCGCGGGATTGAAAAAAATAGAAATTTATAAATGCCTTGACACAGGTTATAGATTTTATCACCCTTTTTGTATAAGCGGGGATGGGAAATTTTATGAAGACCTTGAAAAACTTCCATGGTACTATCCTGATTGGAAATGGGAGCATTCAATAGCAGAAAGTCTAATTAAACATAGCGATAAAATATTAGAAATCGGGTGCGCGTATGGAAATTTTTTAGAAAAAATGCATAAAAACGGCTTTGAATGCGCTGGATTAGAGCTAAATGAAAGCGCTGTAAAAGATGGGATAAAAAAAGGGTTAAAAATTTTAAATCAATCGATACAAAACCATTCAAAAGAAAATAATGAAAAATATGACATTGTTTGTTCATTTCAAGTCGCGGAGCATATAGCCGATATTCAAAAATTTTTAGAAGATTCAATCAGCGCGTTAAAACATAACGGAAAACTCATAATAAGCGTCCCGAATAACGATTCCCTTCTCTTTAAATGCAATGATGATCTTATGTTGAATTATCCTCCGCATCATATGGGTTTATGGGATATAAATTCTCTTATTTCCTTGCAAAAATATTTTAATTTGCAAATCGAAGGCATCTATATTGAACCGTTGCAGTCATACCATTTCGGATTCGCGAAAGCCGAGACAGAACGAAAATTTATCAAGCAAACTAAGAATAAATATGGCATTATTTATTCTTTGCTAAAACCTTTATCTAAAAAATTTATAGATTTAAACGCAGTAGCATTAACAAAATATATAATAGGCCATACGATAATGGCAGTTTATGTAAAAAAATAATTTGTCGCGCAAAAAAAGCGGCGCTATTTTTATAAACACTAATTTATTATGAAAATTTTAATATTAGACCACTATTACCCCGCTTTTATAACTGATTTCTATAAAAAAAATCCTGAGATAAACTGTAAAAGCTATAAAGATCAAAAAAAATCTATTTTAGATATGAGCTTTGGGACAGCTGATTTCTATTCTAAAAATTTAACGCAATTAGGCTATAAAGCTGTGGAAATAATAATTAATAATGAAATTTTGCAAAAACGATGGGCAAAAGAAAATAATATTTCTTTTTTTAATGGATATTTTCAAAGCATTCCTAAATTAAAAAATATTTTTAAAACGAATTGGAATGAAAAAATTTTAGAAGCCCAAATTAAAATTTTCTCCCCGGATATAATTTATTGCCAAAATTTATCTTATCCTTCTCAAAATTTTTTAAAAAAAATAAAAAAAAATGTAAAATTAATAATTGGACAAGCGGCATGCCCGATCAATTTTGATAAAAAAAAATTGGCGGCATTTGACCTAATTTTAACTTCATTCCCGCATTTCGTAGAAAAATTTAAAAAAATCGGCATAAATAGCCAATATTTTAAAATAGGGTTTGAAAAAAGCATAATAGACAAGCTTAAAAAAACTGAAAAACAATATGACGCTGTATTCATCGGCGGAATTTCAAAGCATCATCTCGAATTTATCGACATTTTAGAATTTTTGGCAAAAAATATAAAAATTGATTTTTGGGGATATGGATTTGAAAAATTAGATAAAGATTCGCCTATACTTAAAAATTATCATGGCAAAATATGGGGGATTGATATGTATAATATTTTATATAACTCAAAAATATCAATAAATCGCCATATTGATGCCGCAGAAAATTTCGCTAATAATATGCGGATATATGAATCAACAGGAGTCGGCGCTATGTTAATCACAGATTATAAAAAAAATATAGGCGATTTATTTAAAGCGGGCGAAGAAATAGAAACTTACAAAACAAAAACAGAATTGATAGAAAAAATAAAGTATTATTTGGCTGATGAACGCGCGCGCAAAAAAATTGCCGAGGCAGGACAAAGGCGCGTTCTGAAAAATCATACCTATGAACATAGAATGAGAGAACTGATTAGTATTATAACCGAATACTCGTCATATTAAAATGAATAAAAAAACAATTATAATTTTAGAAACAGCTCCCGGCGCGCGTCTTGCTAACCAATTATGGAATTTTATCAGTGTTTACGCCTATTGTTTGGAAAAAGGATATAAATGCTATAATTATTGTTTCTTTGAGGAAAAAAAACATTCTTCAGGAAAAATCACCTTATGCGATTATAATCAATTTTTTAATTTCCCAGATATAAATAAATTTGTCAAATTTTTAGCTTTCTTGCAATTAAAAAAAAATAAATTATTAAGAAAAATAAAGCCGTATGGAGTCTATAAATATTTAATAAAAAAATTATATCCAAATTCTATATTGGATTCCTTCGGAGATATTCCATTTTATCTTGCTCCGACAAAAAATAATAATCCAAATCAATCGAAATCTTTAACAGACCTTGAAAAAAAAAGCTTTAACGCGATATACTTGAGAGGATGGCTGTTTAGAAACCCTGAGGGAATAAAAAAATTTCATCCGGAAATAAAAAAATATTTTAAACCGCGGAACGAGATTGCCGAAAGAGTTAATAATTTTATGCAACTTTCGCGAAAAAATTATAAAGAAATAGTCGGCGTCCATATACGGCAAAATGATTATAAAATTTACGAGCAAGGAAAATATTTTTTCTCTCAAAATGAAGTTAGAAATTTTTTAGAAGATTATATAAAATTTTTTAAAAAAAATAGAGATGAAATTTTATTTGTTATTTGTTCCGACGGTTTGATAAATACGGCTTATTTTAAAGGATTAAATGTTAAAATTAGTTTTGAAGGAGCGATTGATGATTTATTTATATTATCATTATGCGACATTATTATCGGTTCAGACAGCACTTTTAGCGCGTTTGCCGCATATTATGGAGATATTCCAATAGCGATTTTTTCGAGACCGCGAATAAATTGGAATAATTTTAATGCTACAAAAAAATTTAATTACGCCAATGCCTCTATTTTAGTCCGCCAATAAAATATGAATTATAATTTTTGCACATTATTCGATAAAAATTACTTATATAAAGGGCTGGCTTTATATAATTCTTTAGTCGAAAAACACAATGATTTTAAACTATGGATTTTATGCATGGACGATATTGCTTATCAAACACTATGCAAATTAAATCTTAAAAATACTGAACTGATTCGTCTTACTGAATTTGAAGATAAAGAATTATTAGCTGTAAAACCAAAAAGGACAACAGAAGAATACTGTTGGACTTGCGCGCCTTCTCTTACCTGCTATATTTTGAAAAAATATAATTTAGATATAATAAGTTACATAGACGCGGATATGTATTTTTACTCGTCTTGTAAGCCGATTTTTGATGAATTAGGCGATAATTCTATAATGATCATACCTCATCGATTTAAACAGGAAGACAAACATTTAGAAAAAACAAAAGGAATTTATAATGTAAGCATGGTTAGTTTTAAAAATAATCATGATGGCATTAAAGCATTAAAATGGTGGAGAGCGCGCTGTCTTGAATGGTGCCATCATTATTACGAAAATGGCAAGTTGGGCGATCAATTATATTTGAATGATTGGCCTGAAAGATTTAACGGAGTTTATGTCCTTAAACATCTGGGAGCAAACGCGGCGCCATGGAATATTTCACAATACGAAATCGCGGAAAAAACCGGCAAAATTTTCATAAACGGAATGGATTTGATTTTCTATCATTTTCATTCTTTAAAAATTTATTCAAAACGAAAATTTGGATTAAGCTACGAAAATTACAGTTTAAGCGATGCTTGCAAAAAACTAATATACAAACCATACCTTGTCGGTTTAAAAATTGCTATCGATCAAATAAATGCGGTTGATAAAAAATTTAATTACGGTTTTGCGAAAAAACCATGCATATTTGCGAAAACAAAAAAAATTATTAAAAAAATATTGAAAATATGATTAAAAAAATTAAAGTAAAAAATTCAGGAATTATAAAGCTCAAATTTTTTAATGATTTTCCTGATGGCAATTTAATAATAGGCGAAGCAAAAAAATCAGTTCCTTTTGATATAAAAAGGATATATTTCATAAATAACCTTTTTAATAAAAAATCAATCAGAGGCAAACATGCTCATAAAAAATTGGAACAAATTATTTTTTGCATTAACGGATATTTCACATTAACTTTAGACGACGGAAAATTAAAACAAAAAATTTTAATGAATACACCGCATTATGGCGTTCGGCTTGGTCCTAAATTATGGCATACTATGGCAAAATTCTCCAATGATTGCGTGATTTTAGTTTTGGCAAACGATTATTTTGACGAAAATGACTATATTAGGAGTTATGAAGAATTTTTAAAAATTTATAAAAAATAATATGCAAATACCTGCTTTTGATTATAAAAAACAATTAAAGAAACTAAATCCAGAAATCAATAAAGCAATAAAAAAAGTTTTAAATTCAGGAAAATTAATTTTAGGAGAAGAAGGCAAAAAATTTGAAAATAATTTCGCGCGATATATAGGGACAACATACGGAATCGGCGTTAATTCCGGCACTGATGCTATAAAAATCGCATTGAAATCGTTGAAAGTAACAGCAAATGACGAGGTAATCACAGTTGCAAATACAGCAGTTCCAACTATAAGCGCTATTCGCGAAGTCGGCGCTATTCCAAAATTTGTTGATATTAAAGAAAACTATACTATTGATGAAAGAAAAATTGAAAAAGCAATAACTAAAAAAACTAAAATAATTTTAACTGTGCATCTTTATGGACAAGGGTGCAATATGTCCGCTATTTTAAAAATAGCTAAAAAATACAATTTGAATGTTATAGAAGATTGCGCGCAAGCGCATGGCGCTATTATTGACGGGAAAATGGCAGGATCTTTTGGAAATGCGAGTTGTTTTAGTTTTTATCCGACAAAAAATTTAGGCGCTTATGGCGACGCTGGCATTATTTTAACATCAAATTATGAATTAGCGGAAAGATGCCGCGCTTTAAGAATGTATGGGATGAAAAATAATTATAATTCTCTTTTCGAAGGATATAATAGCCGCATGGATGAAATACAAGCGGCTATTTTAAATGTAAAACTAAATTATTTAGATGAATGGATAGCTAAACGAAGAAAAATCGCTGATTATTATATTTCTAATATAAAAAATTCTAAAATTATTCTTCCAAAATTTTCAAAAAATAATTCATTTCATCTATTTGTTATCCGTTGCCATAAAAGAAGCTGTTTAGAAAAATATCTATCTGAAAAAGGCATAGGATACGGGATCCATTATCCAACGGCAATACATTTGCAAAAAGCATATAAATTTTTAGGATATAAAAAAGGAAGTTTGCCAATAACTGAAAACTGCGCGAAGCAAGTTGTCTCTTTGCCTATTTTTCCTGAATTGTCGCGAAAAGAAACTGATTATATTATAAAAAATATAAACGACTTTTGATTTATGATAAAAAATTTTTTAATAAAAATATTGTTAATTTTAGTAAGTTTAATAGCGGGGATGGCTATTATTGAAATATGGCTGCGCGTATCTTCTCCTAAAATTTCAAAAAATCATAAACCGTTATATCTTGCTGATGAATATGGCAACACAATTCATCAAAAAAATTTGAATGATTTATTTTATTCAACCGAAAAAAAATCAGAAGTTAAATTAAAAACAAATAAAGAAGGGTTTATTGGCAATGATTACCCATTAGAAAAAGGAACATCAACTTTTCGAATAGCTGTTTTAGGCGATTCATTCGCAGAGGCGATTCAAATCGACACAGATAAAAATTTTGTCTCGCTTTTAGAAAATCAATTAAATGAGTTTGATTATGAAAAATTTAATAATAAAAAAATTGAAGCAATGAATTTCGGCATTGGAGGGCAAGGGACATTTGAAGAATTAAAAATTTACAAATATTATGTTCAAAAATATAATCCTGATTTAGTCCTTTTGGTGTTTTTCCCGAATGATTTTGAAAATAATCAATTCTATATTAACTATAAAAAAACAATATTTAATGAAGAACGAGGTTGGGAAAAAATTAACATTTCAAACGCGAATAATTCTCAAACTCGTTCTGATTTTAAATACACGCTTCTAAAAAAATCACGCTTAATATATCGGCTTGATTCAATTTTTCGCAGCAATGCTTTTTTACACAACTTAGCCGTTAAAATCGGGCTTCAGCATTCCGGTCCGATGGGAACGGAAAAAAATGGGATACATAGCGGTTTTTTTATTTATGAAACGCCGCTTGCCAAATCTCATCGTGAAGTTTATGATTTCACTTTTGAATTATTAAAACATTTCTCAAAAGAAGTTAATCAGCAAACTAAATTTGCTGTTATCTATCTGCCAGAAGCGACGCAAGCAGACGCGCAGTTATGGGAAAATAAAAAAAAATCCACTCCCGGACTTGCAAATTATGAATGGAATTTAAATCAACCGAATACTATTTTAGCTGAAAAATTTAAAGAAACTAATACTATTTATTTTGATCTTACTCCTATTTATAGCGAATACTGCAAAAAAAATCATCGCTCGCCGATATATTTTAACCAAGACGGGCATCTTAATGAAACCGGACATAAAATAACCGCGCAAGCAATCGAAAAATTCTTGAACGAATACTATTTCAATGCTAAAAAATAGCGTAAATGAATGGCGCGAAAGCAGAACCTTGCGCGAAAATAATAAGCAATCCGAATAATAACATAATAATCAACATCGGCAACAGCCAATATTTTTTATTTACTCGAATAAACATCCACAGTTGTTTTAAAATAGAAATTTTTGAAATTGACATATTTTTTTTCTAATTCAATCTAACTTAAACTTATTTAAATATTCCATATTTCTTAATGATAAAAGTTTAATATTATCATCTTTGCCTATTATGTAATTATTCATAACTAAATAATCCATATCAGTATTTATAAAACAATTAAAAGCATCTATCGGCGCGCAAACAATAGGTTCCCCCCGAACATTAAACGATGTATTTAAAATTACAGGACACCCTGTTTTTTTATAAAAAGAATCTATTAAATTATAATATCTTATATTATCTTCCCTGCTTACTGTCTGAATTCTCGCCGAACCGTCAATATGAGTCACAGCAGGCAAATCATTTTTTTTTGTTTGCGCCGTTAAAAGCATATACGGACTAATATGCCCTTTTAAATCAAACCATAGTTGCGCGCAATCTTCCAAAACACTTGGCGCGAAAGGTCTAAAACTCTCTCTAAATTTTATTTTTAAATTAACCCTTTGCCAATTTTCTTTATCGCGCGCGTCAGCGATAATTGATCGATTTCCAAGCGCCCGAGGACCGAATTCCATTCTTCCTTGAAACCATCCGATAACATACTTTTTATTTATTAGATCGGCAACGAAAGAAAAAAAATCTTGATCATCAAACTTTTTATAAATAATTTGTTTTTTTAATTTTTTGCTTATAAATTCGATGCATTTTTCAATATCCCTATCGTCATATTCCGGTCCAAGATAAATATTTTTTAAAACTTCTTTTTGTTTTGGATTGTTTAATGTGTCATAATAAAGATAACATGCGGCTCCAATAGCTCCGCCGGCGTCTCCAGAAGCTGGCTGAATATAAACATTCTTAAATAACCCTTTTTCAATAATTTTTCCATTTGCCACGCAATTTAAAGCGACTCCTCCCGCCAAACATAAATTATCTGAAGGAAAATTTTTCTTTGCGTATTCTACTATTTTAACTACTATTTCGTTCGTTAATTTCTGCAACCCGGCGGCGATGTCTTTATGTTTTTGCAGTAAAGGCGCTTCAGAATTCCTCGGCTCCCCGTCGAATAATCTGTTAAATTTTGTATTAGTCATTGTTAAGCCATACTCAAACGCAAAATAACTCATATCGAGCTTATAACTTCCATCATCTTTTATTTCAATCAATTTTTTAAATGTTTCATAATATTTAGAAGAATCGCCATAAGGCGCAAGACCCATAACTTTATATTCTGCGCTATTTACTTTAAATCCAAGATAATAAGTTAAAGCCGAATAAAGCAATCCCAATGAATCAGGAAATTCTATCGTATGAGTTAAACAAATTTTATTGCCTTTGCCATATCCAACTGTGGTTGTGTCCCATTCTCCTACTCCGTCTATCGCGACTATTGCAGCATCATTAAAATTAGAGCAATAATAGGCGCTAGCGGCATGCGAATAATGGTGTTCAGTAAATAATATTTCTCCTTTAAATCCTGTTTCTTTAGCTATAATTTGTTCAATCCATAATTTATTTTTTAACCAAACCCTCATAGCCATAATAAATGATTTTAATCCTTTTGGCCAAACTTTTATATAAGTAAGGAGCAACCGTTCGAATTTAGCTATTGGTTTATCATAAAATACAATATAATCAACATCATTGATTGTTAATCCTTTGCTCTTAAAACAATAATCAATCGCGTTTTTAGGAAAACTCTCATCATGTTTTTTTCTCGTAAATCTCTCTTCCTGCGCCGCTGCGGCGATTTTGCCGTCAATAAGAAGCGCGGCGGCGGAATCATGATAAAAACACGAAAGACCTAAAATTATTTTTCCAGATGACATAAAATTATTTTAGAATTGCTGTTTTAACTTTTCTATTGTCGAATCGCGATATTTTTTTTCCTTCCAATATGATTTCATTCCATCTCTATAGGAAAATCTAAAAAATACGAATATTTTTTTTATTATACCGTAAATACCGATTATACAAATAAAAATTACCGATAAAATAATACAACTATTTATTTCTCCAACTAAATTAGCGAATCTCATCCAATACTTATAAATAATTTTTAATAACTTCATATTTTATCATTTTACCTTCTTTAAACTATTTGGTCAAATTAAAATCGCAAAATGTCGTAGCCAAATGATAATGTCATAGTACAGCCAAATAGAAATGTCATACCTTGCTAATTTTTGTGTCATAATAGTTTAGATAGTAATTTATTAATTTAATACTAATCTAAACAAAACTATGACTCAAAAATTAAT
>JAZDNE010000027.1:0-4885 GCA_043800235.1 bacterium
ATTAATTTTTGAGTCATAGTTTTGTTTAGATTAGTATTAAATTAATAAATTACTATCTAAACTATTATGACACAAAAATTAGCAAGGTATGACATTTCTATTTGGCTGTACTATGACATTATCATTTGGCTACGACATCAATACTATTGCATTTTTTTTTAAATAATGTATAATATAAAATTATACATTGGCAGTATAAATTGAACAGCGATTTGTTGTCCTTGCCTACGCGCGCGATATCGGACCAAGAAATTATAAATATCATGTTTAAACTCTAAAGTCATGTTTTTAGATGATTTGTTATATAAAATTAAAATTTTTTTCCTCTCTTTAAAAGGGAAAAAGAAATATAATTCTTTAAAACGCAATCAAAAACTTATAATTAATTTGCGTCAAAATAAAAAACCAAGTTTTGACCAAATTAAATATATCTCAAAAATTCTTTCCCGCGGAGAAAAAAGGCTTATCCTTAGTCTTTCTTTTATTATACTAATCTGTTTAGGAATAATTACTTTTATATTTATACAAAACCATCTTATAGTTATCCCATCAGATACAGGAGAATATATAGAAGGAATAGTCGGTGTTCCAAGACTAATAAATCCTCTATATTCAAGAGTAAATGATGTGGATGGCGATTTAGAAAAATTAATTTTCTCGGGTTTAATGAAATATGACAAAAATTTAAACTTAATTCCCGATCTCGCATACGGATATACTATAAGCGAAGACCAAAAAAATTATACTTTTAAACTTCGCGATAATGTATTTTTTCACAATGGAAATAAATTAACCGCGGATGACATTATTTTTACAGTTGAAGCAATAAAAAACCCTCAGTATAAAAGTTCTTTATATTTAACATTCAAATCGGTCGCTGTTAAAAAAATTGATGAACAAACTGTTGAATTTTCTCTTCAAGAACCATACTCTCCATTTTTAAATATTTTGACATTTGGAATACTTCCAAATAATGTTTGGATGGAAGTTCCTGCGCAAAATGCCTCTCTTGCGGAATATAATATAAAACCAATAGGCACAGGACCTTATAGATTCAGCTCCTTATCAAAAGATAAACTTGGTAATTTAAAAACATTTTCTTTGGAAAAAAATAATAATTATTATGGTGTTTATCCTCATATAAAAACCATAATTTTAAAATTTTATCCTGATTTTAACAGCGCGCTCCTCGCTTTAAAAGGCAAAGAGATACAAAGTGTTAATTTTTTGCCAAAAAATATTAGAGAGGAATTGATAAATAATAAAAATGTTTCAATAAAATTTTTAACTTTACCGCAATATACAGCTATTTTTTTCAATCAGGACAAGAATGAATTTTTAAAAAATAAAACTGTTCGTCAGTCTTTATCTTTAGGAATAAATAAAAAAAACATACTTGAAGAAGATTTAAGCAATGAAGGGGTAATTATTGATGGTCCGATTTTACAAGGTTTCATAGGATATAACCCTGATTTACAAAAATATGAATATAATCCTCAAGAAGCTAATAAACTGCTTGATGATTCTGGATGGGAAAAAATCAATCCAGACGACTATATAAAATCAGAAAAGGAAAAATTTGAGAAAGAAATCCTTGAAAAAAATAATAAAATACAGGAAACAGAAAAAAAAGAAGGCGAGGATAATAGTGAAAGCGCGGAAATAGAAAAACTTAAACATGAAATAATCGAAACAAAAGAAAAGATAGAAAATCTTTCCGAGTATGGGATGCAAACTTTTTTAAGAAAAAAGGATGGGAAAATATTAACTTTAACTTTAACAACCGTTAATAGCGAAAGCACAGTTAAAGTTGGCGAATCAATCCGTAATCATTGGAAAAACATAGGCGTATTTACTAAAATTCATATAGTAGAGCCAGAAAATTTAGAAAAAGATGTTATTAAAACGCGAGAATATGACTGTCTCTTATATGGAGAAATCGTGGGAGCAGATCCTGATCCTTATCCTTTTTGGCATTCATCGCAGAATCAATACCCGGGTCTTAATTTAGCTATCTTTTCTAACAAGGAAGTAGATAAATTATTAGAAGAAGCGAGAAAAACTAATGATGAAAAGAAAAGGGGAGATAAATATGTCCATTTTCAAAACATTCTTGTTCAGGAAATCCCAGCGATATTTTTATATAGTCCTATTTATTCTTATATATTAAGCAATAAGGTAGAAGGATTTTCAGTCTCAAAAATATTTCTGCCATACAATAGATTTTCTAATATCGAAGATTGGTATGTGGAAACAAAACGCTCTTGGACTTGGGAATAAAAATTAGTAATGCATAATAATTCAATTACAAAATTTTAAAAATTAGTTTATTGATTTATTGAAAACGGGCGGATGGCGGAACTGGAATACGCGCTAGCTTCAGGAGCTAGTGGGAGCAATCTCTTGGAGGTTCGAATCCTCTTTCGCCCACTATTGCATAACATTTCTTGAAAACTTTTATTTCGCCATTGTTTCTTTTTTGGACAAGCTCTCGACTTCGTCCCGCAATACTATTGGACTTCGCTAATAACCGCGCTTTTTAAACAGTCTCTCAAATATAGAAATATGGACGACACACTATGACTTCGCGCTCCATAAACTAAGAAAAATTGCGATTAGCTTGTTTTTCGTTTAGGAAAATCCTCTCCGTATCTACTGATACATCTGCTGTTTTTCTAAACTGCAAAATTTCGCTCCTCATCAATTTTTTTTATGTTCTTAGCGCGCTTTCATAGTGTGATATCCATAGATAAAATTTTTTTAAATTTATATTTATAGAAATCATAACAAAAAACTGCATTTAATATTTTATATTTTGTTGTTTTTTTGATTTTTTGATTTTCAAAAACATGATTAGATTACTAAGAAAAAAATTAACAACAGAAGAAACAAAACAACAGCTAAATAAAAAAATTATTCCTCAAAGAATTCAAAAGGAAAAATTTTCTGGCGACAATATTCAAAAAAGAACTGCAGGCTATACGGCAGGAAAAAATGCATATCAATTGCCAACGATTAAATTGAGAGTTATCCCTTTAGGGGGGATGGAAGAAGTTGGTCGGAATTGCATGCTATTTGAGTATGAAAAAGATATAATAATTATTGATATGGGTTTGCAATTCCCAGAAGAAGATATGCCTGGAATTGATTATATAATTCCAAATGTTGAGTACTTAAAAGGAAAAGAAAAAAATATAAAAGGAGTAATTATTACTCATGGTCATTATGATCATATAGGCGGGATTCCTCACATAATGGGAAAAATCGGAAATCCAACAATTTACACCGCGAAACTTACAGCAGGAATGATCAAAAAAAGACAAGAAGAATTTCTCGATGCGTCGCCGCTTAGAATTCAGTTAATCGACGAATATAGCAGAATCCAACTTGGCAAATTTGATGTGGAATTTTTTAGAGTCAATCATAATATCCCCGATAGTTTTGGCGTCGTTATCCATACGCCTATTGGAACGGTAGTTCATACAGGTGATTTTAAAATTGATCATAGCCCAGTAAATGATATGCCTGCGGATATAAACCGAATCGCTCAATTTGGATCAAGGAATGTTTTAGCGCTTTTTTCTGATAGCACGGACGCGGAACACCCTGGATATCAAATTTCCGAACAAGTAATTGGAAGAGACCTTGAGAAAATTTTTGAGAATGCCATCGGTCGGATTGTAATAGGAACATTCGCGTCTCTTTTGTCTCGCGTGCAGCAACTTATCTGGATGGCTGAAAAATATGGAAGAAAAGTAATGATTTACGGGAGAAGCATGAAAACGAATGTAGAAATAGCGCATCAATTAGGCTACTTAAAAATAAAACCTGGGACATTAGTTGATGAGCAAAATTATACTAAAATTCCAGACAATAAATTAATGATAATGTGCACGGGCGCGCAGGGAGAAAGAAATGCCGCGCTTATGAGAATCGCAAATGATGATGATAAATATTTATTTGTGAAAGAAAATGACACTTTTGTTTTTTCATCATCTGTAGTTCCGGGCAATGAAAGGACAGTGCAATCTTTAAAAGACACATTATATAAAAAAGGCGCGCAAGTTATGCATTATAAAATGATGGATATACACGCGGGAGGGCATGCAAAACAAGAGGACTTAAAACTTATGATACGGCTTGTAAAACCAAAATATTTTATTCCTATTGAAGCGAATCATTATATGCTTCGAATTCATGGAAATCTTGCGGAAAGCGTGGGCATTCCTAAACAAAATATTTTTATTTCTATGAATGGGCAAGTATTGGAATTTTTTAGATATCGCAATGATACAATTGGAAGAATTACAAATCAAAAGGTAAATACTGATTATGTTATGGTTGATGGTTTGGGAGTTGGAGATGTGAGTAATATTGTTCTTCGCGATAGAAGAATGATGGCAGAAGACGGTATGTTCGTTGTAATCGCAACAATCAGCAAACAAACTGGCGCGCTTATAGGAAGCCCTGATTTAATTTCGCGAGGGTTTGTTTATATGAAGGAAAATAAAATTTTAATAGAGGATACTCGCCAAAGAGTTCGTAATATTCTTCGCGATAAACATCCTGAATCCGGCGCGTTTGCGGATCACTTAAAAGATAAAATTCGTCGCGATATCGGTCAATTTCTTTTCAAAAAGACAAAACGGAGACCGATGGTTTTGCCGGTTATAATAGAGGTGTAAATAAAATTTGGCGAAAATGAGCATTCGGCAGAAGTTCCGTAAAATAAGACATCAAGGGACTGTCGCCGAATGCCTCTTTGTCCTAAATTCCCATATTTCGGTCAAATTTTCCAAAAAATCTTTTGGCTTAGCTTAGGCTAAACCGCAAAATTTGTTTGAAAAATTATGCCTGGTAAATCTTGCAATTTATGACTAAAGGA
>JAZDNE010000028.1:0-2864 GCA_043800235.1 bacterium
GGGGCTGTCGCCGAATGCTCCTTTAGTCATAAATTGAAAGATTTACCAGGCATAATTTTTCAAACAAATTTTGCGGTTTAGCCTAAGCTAAGCCAAAAGATTTTTTGGAAAATTTGACCGAAATATGGGAATTTAGGACAAAGAGGCATTCGGCGACAGCCCCTTAATACATAATTCAAACTAATGACTAAAAATTAGACTGTAGCAAAATAGCATCTTGCAAGCTATTTTTTGCCATTTCGACCGTAGAGAAAAATCCATTGAATTTAGAAATTGACTAATATAAGCGATTTCTCACCCCGCCTTGCGGAGTTCGAAATGACAAAAAATATTTTTCTACACCCTCAAAAATATTAGATTTCAAGTTATGAGTTCTAATTTATTCTAAATGCGTCTTATCCGCCACTTTCCCAACCTTCTCTCTCAAAACTGCCCATTTTTCCAGACTTGGATCAATTTTCATTATTTTTTCAACCTCATCTTTAGCTTTTTTTATTATATCATAATCCGAAAAATTTGCAATTTTTAAATTAGGGATTCCTGATTGCTCAATTCCATAAACTTGTCCAGGTCCTCTAAATGCAAGATCTTTCTCCGCAAGCTCAAATCCATTATTATTTTGCTCCAAAACGGCTAATCGCTCATAAGAATTTTGTCCGACTGCATTGCTAAAAAGAAAACAATACGACTGATGCTCGCTTCTCCCGACTCTTCCTCGAAACTGATGAAGCTGCGCTAATCCGAAATGATCCGCTCCTTCTATCATAATAACCGAAGCGTTAGGGACATCTACCCCAACTTCGACAACTGATGTTGAAACTAAAATTTTTATTTCTTGCGCTAAAAATCTTGCCATTATTTCTTCCTTTTCTTTAGATTTCATTTTTCCATGAAGCATCCCCATTTTTATATCCTTAAATATTTCTTCATTTAATTTTTTATATTCTTCCGTCACTGATTTAAAACCCATCTTATCCGATGGATCAATCAATGGACAAATCACAAATGTCTGCCTTCCCTGCTCGATTTGTTTTCTTATAAACTCATAAGCTTTCCCTCGGTTTTCAGACGCGACAACCTTGGTAATAATTTTTTTTCGCCCGATCGGCATCTGGTCTAAGATTGAAAGATCAAGATCTCCGTAAACCGTAAGCGCTAAAGATCGCGGAATCGGAGTCGCGGTCATAGATAAAAAATGAGGCATAATATTTTGATCGCCTGATTTTTCTCTTAACATTTTTCTCTGCTGAACACCGAATCTATGTTGTTCATCAACAATAGCCAACGCTAAATTTTTAAATTCCACATTTTCCTGTAAAAGAGCGTGTGTTCCTATAATAATATCAACTTCTCCATCCTTTATTATTTTGATGATTTTAGACTTTGTGATTTTTTCTCTCCCGCATTCATTTAATGAAGAATTTTCAAATTTCAAATTTCGAATTTCTAATTTTCTCTCCGTTCTTGTGAGCAGTCCCACCTTAACTCCAAATTTACCGAATAATTTAGAAAGACTGTTAAAATGCTGAGATGCCAAAATTTCCGTAGGAGCCATCATAACCGCCTGATAAGAATTCAAAACAGCATTATACATAGCGATTGCCGCGACTGCGGTTTTTCCTGAACCGACATCTCCTTCCAATAATCTGTTCATAGGCTGTTCCCTTTGTAAATCCTTTAAAATTTCCCAAGCCGCTTTTCTCTGCGCGTCAGTAAGCTTAAAAGGAAATTTTTTTACAAAATCAACTACTTCATATTCTTTAAATTCTAACCTAATAGATTTTTTTTTACGTAAATTATAGCGTAAAATTTGCGATTTGAACTGCAATAAAAATAACTCGTCAAATTTAAGTCGCTTTTTAGCTTCGTCCAAAAATTTATTAGATGACGGAAAATGAATTTCGCGAATCGCTCTTTTAATATCTAAAAATGAATATTTTTCTAAAATTTCATCAGGCAAATATTCTTTTATTCCATCAACTGCTTCAATTACAATTTTAATTAAAGTTCTAATCTGTTTTTGCGTTAAATTTTCTGTTATTGAGTAAATTGGCACAAGTCTTCCAGTGTGCGCAGTATCTTTCGAATATGATAATTTTTCATACGATGGACTTGTCATCTGGATTCCAAAATAATCATAATCAACTTTTCCAGCAAAAAAAACTTTATCGCCAATCAATAATGTTTTCGTCAAAAAAGGCTGATTAAACCAAACAGCTTTTATTGCTCCTGTTTCATCAGTTATCATCGCCTCGGTTATAATTTTTCTTTTAACAGGACTGCGCTTATTATGTATTAAATCAACTTTTCCTTGAATAGTTGCCTTAATTCCCGGCTTCAATTCGCTTATTTTTAGGACTTCGCTAAAATCGTCGTATCGAAAAGGAAAATAAAAAATAAGATCCTCGACGGTCTCAATTCCCAATCTTTTCAACCGCGAAGCAATTGCTTGCCCTATTTTTGATACATCTTTGATTGGAGTTGATAGGGTATGCATGAAATAAAAGTTATAAAGCTTTATATCCGCTTCTTTATAAACTTTTGCAAACTTTCCGCTAATTTGTGCTCTATTCTTAAAATAGTTCGAACGCATTTCGCCGCCTGCGGCGGCGACAGCCAGCCCCCAAAAATTTGAGCGGCTTCGTCGCGAACTTTGACAATTTCAAGTTTTTTTAATGAGTTAATCATAACTCATTACATTAAATTTTTCAAGAAAAATGAGCTTGATGTCGTAGCCAAATGATAATGTCATAGTACAGCCAAATAGAAATGTCATACCTTGCTAATTTTTGTGTCATAATAGTTTAGATAGTAATTTATTAATTTAATACTAATCTAAACAAAACTATGACTCAAAAATTAAT
>JAZDNE010000034.1:0-3142 GCA_043800235.1 bacterium
TTTAATTTGGTTTTTAACTTTGCCTATGCCAAAAAGTTCTCAAGAAGAGTGGCTTTCTCAATTTAGCGCTGAAGATTTAGAAAAACTAAACGCGCAATATGATAAAACTAATATTCCTACCCGCGACACGCCGGAGCAAACTTACGCGAAGCTAAAAGAGGCTTTAAAAAATGAGGATGTGGATGCGGCTGTGGAGTGTTTTGTGGAGGAGAAACGGGGGGAGTGGAGAGAAAATTTAAACACTATAAAAGAAAAAGGATTTATGAAAGAAATGGAGCAAGATTTAACTGAATTAAAATTGGAATTAGAGGGGGACGCTATAATGCAATTTAGTTATTATACAGAACGAGACGGGAAAAAGTATGGGCATTTTATAAATTTTATAAAAGACAGCAACGGCGACTGGAAGATAGACAGCCTTTAAAGGAAGAGACAAATGTACACGAATATATGACAAATTTTTACTAATCGCGAATTATAAACTATGGGTGTAGAAAAATATTTTTTGTCATTTCGAACTCCGCAAGGCGGGGTGAGAAATCGCTTAGATTAGTCAATTTCTAAATTCAATGGATTTTTCCATACGGTCGAAATGACAAAAAATAGCTTGTAAGATGCTATTCTTCTACAGTCTAAATTTACTTTTTTTTACTCCTGACATTCACTTTCTTGCCATTCGCTTTCTTGTTTTGTTGTTTTGTTGCTTTCTTGTATGAATGCTTTTTAGCAAACTGCCCCGCCGCTTCCGCGCCTGTTTCCAACAAATCTTTTGTTTTTAGCAGTATAGACTCCGTAAAACTTCCCGTCGAAGCAACAATCAGTCTGCTTTTTAATAAAGCGTTGTCAAGATAAACAGGAACATTATGGAACTTCCCAAACGGGGTGACCGCTCCCGGTTTCACATTCAAAACTTTCGCCATTTCCGTCTCCTTCACGATTTCTAATTTGTCAACCTTTAACATCTTTTTTAATTTATCTAAATCCGCTCTATGAGAAGCAGGCAAAACTATAAGAGCGTATTTTTTATCAGCTTTTATAGCTAAAGTCTTAGCAATATCCTCCAACTTCTTTTTTAAAGTTTGTGCCGCGTCAAAAGCTGTGTAAACCTTTTTATGCTCCAATAAATCATAGTTGATATTATGATCTTTTAAAAATTTTTCCAATTTTTTTGGTAACATATATTAACATTAAAAATTAAAACTTTTCTTTTGATTTTCTTCGGCTTCCTGACTTAATTTATATTGTTTTTGGGTTATCTGCCTCCATACCCATGCATATTCACGAGCATAGCTCCCGCCAGGAATATAAAGCTTTAAGTCAAATCCTAATTTTTTTAATTCATCTTTAATAATAGAAATCTCCTTGCCTTCAAAAGACTTTATATCTTTTATTTTTATCTCAACTTCAGCTATGTTGCCATTCTGATCAATATATAATAAACTCCTCTCGCTTCTCGATCCTATATCTGGCAACCATGCTTTTCCAGGATGAATTTCTTTTGATTCAACTTCCGTTGTTATCTTTATGTCATCGCTTTCCACTTTTATTACTTTATGCATTCTAATATATACCTCTAAGTTTTCTGCTTTACCTTCAGTTTCCACTATTTCTTTTGCCCTGTCCACTTCTTCTTTATTGCCGACATAAACAGCCGCGCCGCCTTCTGTTTCTTCCTCTGTGTTTAAATTATAATCTTTTCCCACTTCCCAGCCTTCTTTGTTGATTTGCTCCTTCAAAGCCGGGTCAACTCCCATACTTTCTCGATTTTGTGATCGTTCTGACATAGTTTTTAAAAATTTTCCGTTAGTTTAATTTTCCATTAATACTGTCAACGGCAAGTCTGCCGAGAGAAAAATTAAATCTTGAAAAATTTTTTTACAAAATTTAATAAGGTTTTGAATGTTATGGTTTAAAGAGTTTCTAATTTCCCTGCCTGACGGTAGGCGCGACAATGTCTAATTTCAAATTAGGCTACGCACATAAGTGCAACGAATCATGTTTGCGTGTCATCCCGCAATGCGGAGTGAAGCCCGCAAGGGCGAACGAAGCATATGCGGGATCCAGGAGGCAAGAGCAAACCCATATTTATATCGTACTTATCCTGGATCCCGCATAACCTCTCGTTTCCGCTAACGCGGAACTCGCTGTTTGCGGGATGACACGCTCATCCCCATCACATAGCCAAAACATTCAAATTCCTGTGCATTAAATTACACTAATCGAATAGTTTCGTTATCCACGCCTCGCTCTTCAGAACTTTCTCAAGATGCAATCGCATAAAATTTTTTATAATAAAAATTATTTCCTCAAAATTAACTTCCGCCATCGGATTTCCTTTTAAATATTCCAACGAACTTCTGCAAAGTGGGGTGCTCTCTCCCCCCCTTTGTAAAGGGAGGTTAGGGGGGATTTTTTCACGATACAAACCATCTCGATTCCCAGTCTCGACTTTCATCCTAAAACACTCACCGCAAACAAATTCGCATCTTCTATTATTAAAATACGGTTCTTCCAGCTTTTTACCGCATCGCGCGCATTCATCAAGTTTTGGCTTATATCCCAATAAAATAAGCATTTTCCAAATAAAAATATTCGCGGAAAAATACGACTTTTTTATATCTCGATGTCCATCTATAACTTCCAGCGCGTCCCCGATTAAATTATAAACTCCTCTGTCTGGATGATCAAGTTTTATTAAATTATCGACAATATCTAAAATAAAATTTGCAATAGCGATTTTCCTAAGATCATTCCTGATTGAAAGAAAACTTTTTTCCATTCGCGCGCCGATTATTTTTTCATAATATTTCCCTTTAACAAAATCTAAATTCACATCCGCGAACTCAGCTATACTTGGCGAAAGCTTGCTTTGAATTTTTCGCGCTCCTTTACAAAATAAATTCTTTTTGCCGTAATGTTCCGTGTACGCGACATATATCCGATCATCCTCTCCAACATCATATTTTCTTAAAATAAAACCGTTTGTCGTGTACATATCAAAGAAAAATTCACTAACCCATTTTTTTTGCCTTTCATATAAATAACTTCTTCCTATATTGAAAAAATCAAATTTCTAAATTCTACAATATATATTCTTATTTTACCATATATTTTTTTTTCGCGCAATCAAAATCCATCTTGC
>JAZDNE010000098.1:0-6122 GCA_043800235.1 bacterium
GAGGAGTTTTAACAGGATATCTGGCATATTTTATACCATCAACAGCAATTACTAAATTTTTCCCCGGATTAGGATATAATTTCATATCGAGTTTTTGTTTACAAAAACGAAGATGAAGATGAGATTTATCTCATCGACAAATTTATCTTAGTATTTTTACGCTCATTTTACAAATCTTGAAACTTTTGTTATTGTGTATACAGCTTATTTGGAAAGGAGCAAAAATGAACTGCGTGGCAATAGGAAAAAAAAGAGCTTGGTTTTTCCCAGCCGCCAATGAAATAGAGGGAGCGGAAAGGGCGAGCATAATTCTAACCTTAGAACTCTTTGGCACTGATGGACCGATAGGTTCTTTTGAGCCAGGGAAGGGATACTGGGAGGCAACTGCCAGAGATTTGGAAGAAGTAATTGACAAATTAAAAGAGCAGGCGACAAAAGGCAGTTGTAAGGTTTTTACCCTAATTTATCCTAATCAAAAGTAATAAAATGACTTCGGGAGTCGCTTAAAGCTGTCCTTACGAGAGGATGGCTTTTTTTATTTGACAAAGGTCATTGGGGATAGTACAATATAAGTGTCCTAGTAAGTCGGATGATACCCGCCCAAACTTCTCTTCGGAGAAGAATGTTGACGGGAGGAAAGTCCGAACTTCCATTTCCCCCGACGTTACGTCGGGGGATCTAAAAAAGTAGCGGCTAACAGCCGTCGACCGCAAGGTTAGAGGTGCGACCAGTGACGGCAAGACCGAAAGGTTAAGCGTTCCGCCGGTGGCGGAATAATCTCACAGTAATGTGAGGGTGAAACGGCTAAATCCTTACTGGATGCAAGAGCAAGTCGAAAGTTAAGGTTAATCTTTGACTTTCGTGAAAAAGTAGCTCGCCAGAGCCCGAGAGCAATCAAGGGCCCAGACAGATTTCATCTAAAACAGAATTCGGCTTACAGACTTGCTAGGACACTAAAAAACCCCGACTTTACGTCAGGGCTTTTTAGTTAACTCTCTCTTTCACAAGATTTATCAATTCCTGTTCAGATTTATAAATACCATGGCGAGAAAACACTAATATTTTATAGTTCTCTTCGTCTATCATTTGAAAAACAATGCGATACCCCTTTGACTTACCGACATTCTCTCGCAGCGGCACAACTCGTGCTTTATAAATTTTGCGCTCGTTAAATCCTGGAAGGGGATCAACCGCTGGCGTTTCGCGTAATCCCTTTAAGCAAAAAAGGCGCTCCCATGCTTCTAATGATTCAAGCGGCGCTGAGAAGCGCCGCAAGTTTCTTAAATCTTTTTCAATGTCTTCGTGCCGGACAATATTCATATATTAAATTACATATTCGCCATCTCGCCGTATTTGTTTCGGTAATAAGCAAGATTATAATCGATAACATCATTTGGCTTTGTCGCAATCCACGGCGCTTCACCGTGGCTGGCATTTTTCATTTCGGTTCCGGTAAATCTCTCCCACTTATCGGCAATTTCCTCCATCATTAAAATTTCTTCCTTTGAAAAAAGGATTGGATCAAATTCGATAAGTGGCTCAATGTGTTGCTGATCGTTATATCCTTTCGGCATCCTACGGTTCACAATTTTTATTTCTTTTCCCCGCATTTGTTTTAATGTTTTTTCTCCCATACGCGGCACTGGCCCACGCTCAAAGCGCAGGTATTCATCGCCCGTTACCGAATGTCCGTACTTTTCAAAAAAATCAAAATCAAGGAAGTATAAAAGCTTCATCAGCTTCAACTTTCCTAGCGTGCCGTTGCGAATTTTATTCGCAAAGAAAAGTACGGCATTTTTATACTTTTTCTCGTTAATTTTAGCCATCTTAATTATTCACCTATATTATACCTAATATGTTTGCTCGGTTCAACCGAGCGATGCCGTCAACGTCGGGACTTTTTAGTTAAAATGTGAGGTGTCAAACATCCACAACTACAATTACAATTTAAATCCCTGCGATTCAAATTGTATAATTAATTCGCCACCAGTCTTTTCAACAAAATCTAAAAAATCAAAAATATTTTTCTCCGTAAATTTTTCTTGTAAATTTCTATGTATTATTTTAATAACTAGAGTACCGTCCTCCTCAAGGATTATTCCGTGAATAAAAATATTTCTCCTGCTCCTGATTATATCTAATTTCGCCATTAATTCTTCGCTCAATAGATTATTTTGTTTAATTAATTCAATTTTTTTGTCGAAACTTGATTTAGAGATAAAGTCCGCCAGGACGACATGGCTTTTGTTTGATTGATCAAATTGTGTTTTTAAAATAATAAAAATTAAAACTTCTTGCAAAAACCACTCTAAATGACTAATTGTTAAGACCAACTGTGCGTATTTTTCGAAAACAGGGGCGGCAATTTTATCTTTTAAAATAATAAGTTTTTTAGTATTAACGGACATGATGATTAATTTTATTTTTCAACTACTTTTATCTCCTCCGGCGTGAGGCCATAAAGATTATAAACATCCTCGTCTATTTTTTTATCGGTTTTTTCAATTTCGGATTTAATTGAATTCCACTTTTCGGAATTTTCTTGAATTTTATGGATTTCTTTATTAAGTTGAGTTATTTTATCAACTAAATTAGCCACTTTTTCCTGTTGATCTTTATTCCCAATAAAAATTGGGATATTAAGAAGTGGCCCCTTGTCAATCTGTAAAAGATCTCCTAATTGTTTGCCTTTATTTTTCAACCAAAAGAATGCAACCCTTGAGTTTAAAATACCTGTAAGATACTTTAAACTTATCCTGTCTGATTTTATAAAATTTAAAGCACGTGAACCGTAATATTGTTTATCTGTATAATAAAAACTAAGTTGTTTAACCCTCACCCCACAAACAATTTTGGGACCATCATTAAAAAATTTTTCCTCTCTTTCTCTGTGTAGATAAAAATATACTTTATCGGGAGTCCCATATTTAATCTTTGCCTTTTTAAGGATTCCCTCAAATGGCTTAAAGTGCTTTTGAATATTTGGATAATCTTTTATATTTTTATCGCCAAAATTTTTATCGCAAATATAAAAAATATAATTATTTGAATCGCCACTTTTATATCTGCCGGATGCGGTATAAAATTTCTTAAGAAACTTTTGTTCCTCTTTTATGTAAAAATCGATCCTTTTTTCAAGAAAGTATTTATCAGGTGCGGCGACTATCCCCTGTCCGACCTCTTTATCGGTAAGTTCAAAATTTTTCTTACTTTGTATTTTATCTAATATTAAACTAACTTCGGAGCTTCCGAAAGTTATATTTTTCCCAAATAGTTTTTCCGGCTCAATATTAATTTTCGTTTTCTTACTAAATAAACCTGATACCAATCTATCCTCTGCGAGATCTTTATTATTAATTTTTAGATAATCAATGCTGTATTTTTTATTTGGACTCCTTTTTTCGAAAACAAAAATCATTGTTTGAATCCCGGCATCCTCAAAAATCTTGTAATCCCCGAAATCAACAAAAGATTTTAATCCTCCACCTTTTAAAACTTTATCTCTAAAAATACTCGCTCCCGCATTGCTTACCCAATTATTCGGAGCAATAAAACTTAAAATTCCGCCTTCTTTAAGCAAATCTATCGCAATGCAACTGAACATCGTCCATATGTCCATTTTCCCTTGATAATATGGACTATTATGCAAGCTATCAAAAGCACTCTTATTAACAAATTCTTTTATATACGGCGGGTTGCCGATGATGACATCGAAACCGCCTTGTTTGAAAACTTCGGGGAATTCTTCCTGCCAGTTAAAGGGTTTTTTATCTCTGAAATTTTTGCCGAAATATTTAGTTAACTCTTCGTCGGTGCCAGAGATAAGAGAATTGCCATTTTTAATATTATTTGAAAGCAAGGGCAGTTTTACTTGAGCACTCAAGCTATTTATCAACAAATTCAGTCGGGCAATTTCAACCGCTTGCTCGTCAAGGTCAACTCCGTAAATATTTTCTTGAAGAATTTGGATTTTTGTATAAGTGTTGCCGGGCGCTCCAAATTTCTTATATTTTTCATTTATCATTTCAAGTGCTTTAATAAGAAATGACCCAGAACCGCAGGCAGGATCCAAAACTTTAATCTTTTTCAAATCGTGAACATTTTTACATTTATCCAAAACCGGACCTAACGCATTTTTTACAATATAATCTACTATAAAAGTGGGGGTATAATAAATTCCCTGTTTTTTTCTCTTAGTTTTGCCCAAGTCTTCTCCTTTTTTGCCCGACTTACGTAAAAGATGACCCAAGTATTGCTCATAAACCTTGCCCAGAATATCAGGATTGATGACGGCAAAATTATATCTTATTCCCGACCTTGCGTCGCCGTATAATCCGTTGATAATTTTAGAAAATGGGGAGCCCTCCGTATCAAAATCCTCACAAAAATGCTTCTTGAATAAATTACTATTATACTTTTCATCAAAATCTCTAAAAACTTGTTTAAGCGTTTTTAGAAAATTGTGCTCGAAATTGTTACTCTCAACGCTAAGAGTCCATTTTTGAAAGGCGGACCAAAGAACCGCTGATTCAATTTTTCTGTCTTCGCAACATCGTATAAAAATAAATCTATCTAAAATTCTTTGAACAGCCTCGTCAATTTCATTTTCTGACTTATTCTTATTCCAGGCAAAAAAATTATCAAAAAGCTCTTTCCGCCACCCTATTAAATCGTTAGCTAATTTTTCAGTAACATTTACTCTTTTGATTCTAATACCCCATTTTTCGGTTTGTTTATCAAGTTCTCCGGTTTGAAAACTTTCCTTAGAGAAAAGCCATAAATCTTCAAAACGATCTAAGTATTCTTTGTAAGAAAATTCTAAATTAGGATGAGGAATATCAACTTCCCAGCTGGCGTTAAATAATTTTAGTCCTTCAAAATCAGTTAAAATTACCCACTCAATACCCATATTCCAGCCATAATTTACCGCTTGTTTAGCCCATTCAATTTTATCTAAATCAACCTTGATGCCCTTGGCTTCAAGCAAAAATTGAGAGATATTATTTAATTTGAAAGAGTAATCTACCGTGCCTTCTACGGCCGGCTCTTCTTCGACAACTTCATTTGAATAAACATCCCAACCTAAAGCGTCGAAAAGAGGAACAATAAAATCCTTTCGAGTCATCGCCTCGTTATAGCTTCTCTTTTCCGCAACCGTTAATTTCTCGAATTTTTGCACCAATATTTTAATTTTTTCTTTTGCTTCTGTTTTGTTCATTGGCGTTGCTTGACAAGGTTTGTTGTGTTATAGTGAAAGTGGCGCTTGGAGGGCCTTGGCCCTGTCACGGCTATATCCAAGCTGTAACCAAGTGCCGCTAAAGAATACCGCAAAAGCGGTATTTTTTAGTTAATCGTTCTCAGGATTTCCGCTGTATAAAATTCTTTTATGATTTATTTTATCAATTCCCCAAAATGGGATAACGCTCCAAAAGTGTTTTTCTCCACCCAGCACCTCTTTCAGAATAACTTTAATTCTAACATTTTCTAATACTGCAATAAATTCATAATATATAACATCTTTTGCGATATGCTCCCATCTACTATTTGTCTTTTGCGCTTCAAGTCGTTTAACTTTCCAAATACCCTGGATGGTATGAGATTTTCTTAAGACTTCCGGCGCTAAATTTAAAAGCTTCAACCGCGGATACTGATCTTTATACGGACGAGCTTGCTTATCCGATTTAAATTTTAAATGCTTAAATCCTTTAATATTAAAAACTATCTTCTCCCCGAGATAAGGGCAGAAAACCGAACCGATTGTTTTGTAAAAATTTTCGGCCTCATCCCTGATTTTTACGAAATCGTCATTGTTAAAATTAAAATTCGCCATTTGTTAAAATAATTTGCTAGTTTGGCCATCAAGGGCTTCGTTGACTAATCTGTCGGCTTCTTGGTTTTTTTCTCGCTTAATGAGAGTGAATTTAACTTTTTTAAAATCAGTTTTTAAATTCCAAATTTCGATAAACAAATCCTTTATCCTGGGCTCTAAAATTTTATATTGGCCGTTCAGCTGCCTGACTAAAAGTTCGGAATCGGACTTTATTTCAACTTCCGAGGTTTCGGCGATTTTTTTGCCAAAAAGAAGCTTAAATTTCTTTAAAGCAAAAATAACCGCTTGGTAT
>JAZDNE010000101.1:0-2719 GCA_043800235.1 bacterium
GCGCAAAAAAAGCTTGACGGATATTTAACCGTTAATGCCGTGGCTGTCTTCTATAATTCCCTTACGGAGGAGTACTCTTATGAGGACAGCCCATCAGGAAATTATAAGGGATCTGTGAAACATCCTTTCATTTTTGTAAAGGAATTCCCTTATGATCCCGAAATTGAAGGGGATCACGAACGAGCCATAGCGGAAGCTAAAAAGTTCGCAGGCGAGCTTAATGGTTAAAATTAAGTGCCTTGATGGACCCTATTCAGGCAGGGTTATAATTTTCGAGGGAAAGAGAGCAGTTGACGACCTCGAGAGTTGGATTCTGGTGGAAGAAATTGCTCCTTCGGATTTATTCGCTTCCTTTATTATGCTTGGGTGGCGATGGGAAGTCGATTATTCCGACGCGACAAAAGAGGAATTCCTCGAATGGTTTCGCGCGGAAATCGGCGCAAGAATTTTACGGACGCTTCAAAAAGGGTTGTCCGTTAAATTCTTAAATAAAGAATTTCGGCTTTCAGAAGAAGAAAATCTTTTGAAAGGCGCGCAAGAAGTCGAGGATGCGATTGTGTCCTCGAAAAAAATAATTTATATTATCTCCGATGACGAGAATGGTCTTGTTATCGGGGCCGAAGGTTTTTTTTAAATAAGGTTAAAGGGGATTCATGCAAAACATGGATCTCCTTTTTTATTTTGTTTTTTTGGCGAGAATACCGCAATGAGCTTGCAATTCAATCTCGAATGCGATAAACTTTGAAATAAGATGGTCCATATATGGACGACACACTATGACTTCGCGCTCCATAAACTATAAAGAGACTGTCGCCGAATGCTTCTTTAGTCATAAATTTCAAGATTTCGAGGCATTCGGCATAAGTCCTATTTAAAAACTATGGCAAATATTTTATTTGGGATAATAATTATTTTAAATTTGGCAATGCTTTATTTTATTTTTAAAGCAAAGGACATCAATAATGATGGAAAAATTGATAAAATCATAGAAAATAGCAATGAAAAGTTAAGGAAAAATATAAAAGAAGAAATTTCTTATATTAGAAAGGAATTATCTGAGGGAGAAAAGCGGACAAGGGAAGAGCTTGGTAATTTATTTAAAAGTTTTGGAGATTCTATTGATAAAAGGATGTCGGATTTTTCAGTTATCCAAAATAAAAATTTTGAGAATTTTTCTTTAAAATTAGAGCAGGTTATTGAAAAAAATGAAATTAAAATGGAAAAAATAAAAGGTGCGGTAGAGCAAAAATTAGAAGCGATTCAAAAAGATAATAGCGAGAAATTAGAAAGAATAAGAATGACGGTAGATGAAAAATTACATGATACTTTGGAAAAAAGATTGACTGCTTCCTTTAAATTAGTAAGCGAGAGATTAGAAATGGTTCAAAATGGATTAGGCGATATGAGGAGTTTGGCGACTGGAGTCGGAGATTTAAAAAAAGTTTTACAAAATGTTAAGACTCGCGGGACATGGGGAGAAGTTCAACTTGGTAATTTATTGGAACAAATTTTAACGCAGGAACAATATGATAAAAATATTATAACAAAAACAGGATCTAATAACAGGGTTGAATTTGCGATTAAACTCCCTTCCAAAGATCAAAAAAATAAATTTATATTAATGCCGATAGACGCAAAATTTCCGTTGGAAGATTACCAAAGATTGATTGAAGCTCAGGATAAAGGCGATATTGCAGCGATTGAACAATTTTCAAAATCGCTTGAAAATAGGATTAAATTAGAGGCAAAAAATATTAAAGAAAAATATATTGATCCGCCTTATACAACTGATTTTGGAATTTTATTCTTGCCTATCGAAGGATTATATGCCGAAATATTAAGACGGCCCGGCATTACTGAAATTTTGCAAAGAGATTTTAAAGTTATGATTAGCGGTCCTACTACAATAGCGGCTTTTATGAATTGTTTGCAGATGGGTTTCAGAACATTGGCGATAGAAAAAAGATCCAGCGAGGTTTGGGAAATTCTTGGGATTGTAAAAAATGAATTTAGCAAATTTGGAGGCATTTTAGAAGCAACACAGAAAAAATTGCAACAAGCGAGCAATAGCATCGCGGACGCAACTACAAAAACGAGAACCATAGAACGAAAATTAAGCAAGGTCCAGGAATTGCCTCAAGCGGATACTGTCCAGATGATTACCGCGTCTGAAAATGCGGAAGAAGTTAGTTCTGAAAATATGATTTTTTAGATTTTGGCATTATTATTAAAATAGTTGCGTAATAATAGTATGGATATCACATTATGAAAACGCGCTTAGAAATAGCAAAAATTGATGAGCCACGAAGTTTTGGAGCGAGTAAAAATTTGAGGTGTATCCGTTGTGATGTCCATAATTATGCGAAATGGGAAAATAGTCGCAATATTTGCTATATTTTTAATGGTATGCTAATATATGGATAAATATTTTAATAGGTCGAAAATATTATTATATTTAATTTTAATATAATTTAATTTCTTTTAAGAGAATTTTAAGGCGATTGATAAATTGCGCTTTGTTAAAAATAGAAATGAGATGATGGTTTTTATAAAGATTGATTAATATAAGAATGCATTCCGATAAATTTTTAGTTTATTCAATACTAAATAGATATGTTATAAAATTGTAAAATCCGCAATAAATAATATTTAGGCAGTATTGAAATAGTTTTTTATACAGGGATCGCGTCCATTTAAATTTTAAGAAAGGCATTCTAAA
>JAZDNE010000083.1:0-3296 GCA_043800235.1 bacterium
TTTCTGTTCGCGCGATTTCTGACGCGGCGAGAGAAAATGTTGTAGGCGGATTGAATAATACGATGGATCAGGCCGGGCTTAATGGGCAAAAAATGGCGGCAAGCGATGTGACAGAGGATGGGATGAATATTAAAATGTCTGGATTAGTCGGAAAAATGATGAATATTATTTTAGGAACTGTCGGGTCTGTATTTTTAATAATAGCGATTTACGCGGGATTTCTTTGGATGACAGCTGGAGGAAACGAAGATCAAGTTGGGAAAGCTAAACATCTTATAACCGCCGCGGCGATCGGAATGCTGTTGATATTGGGAGCGTACGCGATTACTTGGTTTGTGGTAGAAAAGATTTTTGGGGCGGTAAATATTCCTGTTCAAGGACAGCAAATAGAGCCTATAACGACATCGCCATCATATCAGACTGATCCTAATTTTGGAGATACAAATTATGGGACTAGTTGAACAGCTTAATAATTAAAAGTTCAGAGTTTCAGTTAAAAATTTAAAAATTATGGAGCGAAAGCGGAGAAAATTTTATAACTTTAGTCGGTTTTTGAATTGTAATTTTTAATTTTTAACTTTACTTTATGAAATCATATAAAAAAATCATAATATTTTTAATGCTTATAAGCGCTTTTATTGGGTTGAATGCAATGCAATGCAATGGACAGAATACTAGCGCATGGGATAAACTAAAGGTTAACATGGCTGAAACAAAGAAAGAAGCGGGATATCCTGAAGAAACTACTGGGGAAACAGATCTTGCCGCCATCATCGCTAATATTATAAAAATAATCCTTTCGTTTATCGGCGCGATATTTTTAATATTGGTTATTTGGGGCGGGAATTTGTGGATGATGGCCGGCGGGAATGAGGAACAGATAAAAAAAGCGAAGGATTTTATTAAAAACGGCGCTATAGGATTGGCTATTATATTAGCCGCTTATATGATAACATATCTTTTAACACAAGTATTTATATCCGCTACCGGCGTTTAAATTTACTATTTAATTTATGAAAAAAATTTTAATTATTATGATAATTACTGGTATATGCTATCCATTATTAGCAATAAATTATTTTGCTAAAGCAACTGAGCCAACATTAGGCGAACAGATAACGACGGAAACAATAAAAATAGCGGGTCCTTATGCTCCTGGTAATGTGAGTTTAAAAAAAGAACAGGGAAAAAAAAATCATTTGGATATTTTTAAATTAGCGATAGGATTGATTACATCATTTTTAGGCGTGATATTTTTTATTCAAACGATAGTGGCTGGAATAAAATGGATGACAGCCGGCGGTAACGAAGAACAGATAACTGGAGCAAAACAGAATATTAAAAACGGCGTGATAGGAATCGCGATTGTTCTTGCGGCATATATTATAACTTATTTTGTTTTTGTTCAACTAACTAATGTAATAGGCGCGCAGACTGGATTTTAGCGAAGAAAGTCGGATTTAATGGATTTGAGACGGATAAACACGGAGCGCGCGAATGAGCGAAATTATGCTCCGTGGAAATCAGTCTAAAATTGGTGATAATAAGTTTATTTTTTATGCGTTTTATTAAGATTATATTTATTTTTTTCATAGTGGCGTTTTTGCCTGTATTTATCGCGCGCGCCGCAGGAGATGCAGAAGAAATGATGAGGTCATTAAATACTACGGGAGCGAAAGGATTTTTAGAAGCAATATCTAAAGAAAGTTATAAAACAGACACAGTAGGAGAGAGCAGCCTGATAGATTTAATAGGACTTATTATTTTTATTCTAATATCTTTATTGGGATTATTTTTTGTTATTAAATTGATTGTTGCCGGGTATCTTTGGATGACCGCGAGCGGGAATGAGGAGCAAGTCGGGAAATCAAAAAGTATAATTTTTAGTTCTATAATAGGGCTTGTGATAGTTTTGTCGGCGTTCGTTTTGAGCTGGTGGGTATTGGAAAAATTTGAGACTAAGAGTATAGAATGGCAACAGGGTCCTCCTGCGCCTTTGTCATGAAAATTGAACAATAAAAATATAAAAAAAAGAGTTTTTTTAGTTATATGAAAAAGAATTTTAATAGAATATTTTTTTTCTGTTTATGTGTGGCTATTATAATGCCTTTGCGCCCAGTTATTGCCGGAATGGATTCTAATTTTCTGAAATTCAGTTCGAAAGCTGGATATGGAGCTACCACTGCGGGAACGACTCCAGCTATAATTATAGCCAATTTGATAAAATGGTTGCTTACTATTTTAGGCGTTATTTTTGCTGTGTTGATTGTTTATTCCGGCTATTTGTGGCTAACCGCCGGAGGCAATGATGAACAAGTAGGATTGGCGAAAAAGAGAATAATAAATGCTGTATTAGGATTAGTATTGTGTTTGACGGCTTACGCTATTACATATATGATTTTGGAAGGATTGATTGGGACGGTTCAAGGTAAGTTTTAATATGTATCATTTTAAATTGGAACAATTTGAGGGTCCATTGGATTTATTGCTAAAAATGATTGAAGCGGAGGAACTTAATATAAGCGAGGTTTCTTTAGCGGAAATTGCGGATCAGTTTGTGAAATATGTGATGGGATGCGACGATAATTCGCAAAGACAAGAGAATGCGCAAAAGGAGCAATCTATTCCTATATCCCCTCTCAAAGATTGTATCGACGCTAACGAACTTAGCGATTTTTTAATTATTGCCGCAAAATTAGTTTATATTAAATCAAAATATTTAATGCCTTTTTTGATGACTTCCGAAGATGAGGAAGAAATAGATAATTTAGAAACGCAACTTAAAATTTATAAAGAATTTTTAGATGCGTCGAAAATTATAAAGGAGTATTATGAGAATAAAAGTTTCTTGTATGTTAAGGATAAGCTTAATATGTCCATATTTTTTGATGGGCTGAATGAAAAAGAAATCGAGAAATTTTCGTCAGAGGCGAAACAATCTTTGACTTACGAAATTAGAAATTTGAAATTTGAGAGTTTTTTTCCGCCGAAAAAATTGAGGAAAGAAGATTTAAAAATATCGTTTGAAAATCTTATAATGAGGTTAAAACCTGCTTTTAAACTTGATGAGGCGCAATTTGAAAGGCGTGTTACTGTGCAGGAAAGGCTTGAACAAATTCGAAGTTTAATTTTTGAAAAGTTAGAGGTTGGTTTTAATAGTTTAATGATAAATCGAGAAAAGTCTGAAGTTATAGTAAGTTTTTTGGCGGTGCTGGAACTTATAAAACAGCAATTCGCGTATGTGGAACAGGAAGAATATTTTAGCGAGATTGTGATAAAGCGGGTAAAAGATTAAG
>JAZDNE010000097.1:0-6669 GCA_043800235.1 bacterium
TTGTTCTTTATCAATTATCATATTAAAACCTAATAAAATAGAATCTGAAATTCCGACGCAAATATTCCCTGAATTTCTATTTTCTATTATTATACTGTCAATTTTTGGCAAAATCGCGCAATTTTCATCATCGCCTCTTTCCGTTCCTTTGCAGATTTCCGGCAGATTCCATAGATACTTGTCTTTATCCTCATATTTTTTATTGCCATCGCTCCATTCATACTCTTTATACCCTTTCACGAATAACCGCTTTAATCTTTCAATGGCTGCATTCACATCATTTTCTATCCCAATATCTATATCTAATCCTTGCGGAGCTTCGCAATATCCCGAAGGATTCGCGCAGGAATATGGAAGTCCCATACCAGTTTTAATTATTTTATAACTAAATTTATCTCCTTTTTCATTTTTAATCGCGCCATTAGTATCCACAGATAAATCATATTTTATATTAAAAGCGTCGGTGGTTGTTAGATTAGTAATACTTAATGCCCCGTATGGAGAACTTTCGCTTGCGTAACGATATTTTAATGTCGGAACTTCATATTCGCTTTCCGGCTTTAATCTATCCGCCCATACAACTGAATTTCCTTCATCATCAACAACCTGCGCGATTTTAACGCAACGGATTTGGAAGTCTTCAGGTCCTTCTTTATCAACATCCAATTTATCTTCCCCTCGATCTGTATTTATATTAAAAGGACAGCGCATTTCTAAATCGCCATTATAATAAAACCAATCTTTGGCAGAAAAATCAATGTGATAAAATGCACCATCTTCATCATCATAATATCCGCTATAACCTATAGTATGACCAAACTCACCACATGCTCCATCTTTCTCGTCTTCACTTTTAAAAGGCCAATCAATTCTTAAATTTGACGAATCCGTATAAACAGCTGGTTCGTTAGGAACACACCAACCATCATTTTCATCATCTTTATGCCATCTACAATACCCAGTCCTTCCGCAAGTTTCTAAACATCCTCCTGAATACTCCTCACTATCATGCTTACACTGCGCCACATGCCTTTTTTCTAAAAATTGCGCCTCTAAACAATAATACAAAGGCTTTCCGCCGAAATCCATAGGCGGTATTTCGGTCATAACATCCCCGCCACTTGCTAAATCAGCGGGGAACCAGCTTACGCAAATATTCGGATCGCCCGGAGCGCGATCGTATTCAAGACAATAACCGCTTTGCCCTTTATAATTCATCCCGCTTTCTCCAATATATTCGCATCCGAGCGAACTTTCTTCCGCGAACGACTTGCAAATTGAAGGCGATATTCCTTCTGATATTGAAGAGCTATATCCATTTCCTTCAATGCCCGCAATACCATTGTCCATTAACTCAAGCGAAGACATTATATTTATATCGTCAAAATACGAATCTCCTTGAAGATCATTATCTCCTATATTTTCCAATGTTATTTTTAATTTTCCTGTTCCCGAAAGAGTTTCAAATCTGGCGGTTAAAAATGTCCATCCATCGCCTTCTTTAAGTTCTAAACTTATAAACTCAACTTCTTCTCCCGTTTCGTCTTTTTTTATATTTATAGCGCCATTGCTAAGCGAATAAGCCCGCGCGTATACTACCGCCTTGCCGTTTCTGCTTTCGCTCAAAAGATTTTTTGAATTTATAAAAGCGGTAATTGTGTATTTAACATTTCCTACTACTGGAAGTTCTTCGCTTTCAACTTTTTTACCGCCTATCAATTTTAAGAAATTCCGTCCTTCTGGAGCTTTTGGATCAAGCGTTTCGCCGCTTTGCGCCGCGACAGGATTATTTATAATTTTCATAGAGCTGCTCCAATCTCCTTCAACAGGATCCCAATCAAAAGGTTTGCCTGTTGTTATGTCAACTTTTTCAAAAGAGCCATTAAATTTTATATATTGTCCTGTTTCCCGCATAGAACTTAATGGGTAATAACCTTCTATTTTATTATTGCCGCCCCAATCAAATCCTATTTTGCTAAATCCTGAAATATTTTCCATAAGAGAATAACTGCCTCTGTCAAACACCATATTTTTTTTCTCTCTCAAAATCTCAAAGGCGCAATCTCCGCTATCTTCAAGCGCGGAGCATTCTTTGATTATTAAAACTTTTTCTATTCCGTCTTCCCCGATAATAGTTTCTCCGGCTGAAAGCCACTTGCCGCAAACACGATCAGGAGACGCTTTGATTATTTGGTTTGATGATTGGATGCATCCTCCAATATTAGACTCGTTTACCCACGGTTCTTCATTCCCCGAACACGCGCTGTATTTTCGTTCTTCAACTTCAACGCAACCCGCGTCGTCATTTTTTCCTCCTTCACAGCCAGATTTTGAAATAGTCCCGGCGATATTGTAATAAACATCTGTTTCTTGAACATTAACCTCGTCAACAAAAGCAGTACTCCCGCCCGCTATTTCCAAAATGCACAGCGATGGAATATCAGATACATATATCCGTCCGCTAACAATTTCCATTGCAGTTTTTGAAAATGCTATTTTCGCATTATTAATGCTTATTTCCGCGCTTCCGTCAGGAGATGAAACCGCGCAGTTTTTTAATATAATAGATCCTGTTCCTTTAACTTTCGCGGATACAGTATAAAGCGTATTCTCAGAAAGAACTATATTTTGACTTGCTGTTCTAACAGATTTTGAATTTCCATAACCGCTTGAACAGCAAGAATCGCATCCCGCTCCGCATCCCGCAACGCCACTCCATCCGTCAGGTCCATCCGCTCCAGCTCCAAGAGCCGCGTCATCTTTTTCAAAATTTCCGTTATAAACAAGGTTTACTTGATTATTGCTTAAAATATCAATATACTCCGCGCAACCGTTCTGATCGCTCGGACAAAGCCCCGCCCACCCGCCTGATGGAACTTCTACTTGCGTTCCTGTTTTATCGCCTATTGTTTTATATATATTTGTTTCCACAGGGCAAACCGCGCTTTGTCCAAATTTCATCCATACTCCATCTTTGTATTCGCAAACTTTATCTAAAGGATCTTTAAAATACGATGAACCTGTCTCGTTTCCATTATTCCACTGCCATTCCTCGCATCCTAAAGCCGTTTCAGAACATAATATATTGCCATATAGATCAGGATCATTTTTTATAAACACATCTGGCGCGTATCCGGCTAACGCCGTTTTATCCTGATTTAATTTTGGAACCCCAAATCGTTCGCATCCTTTATCTTCAACAAGACAATATTTTGATCTGTCGTTTACAAAATAAACTACGCGATCGCGAGGAACTATTATCCCTCCGACCGTCGTCTCGAACACGCTTTCCGAATTATAAGTATCGATCATTTTCTCGCATCCGATCGCGGATGACGGGCATAAATTTGAAAATGATTTCATTTGAACTAATCTGTTGGACATATCAGTATATTCCGCGCACCATAATTGAGCTCCCATCATAGGAGAATCGCATTTTTCAGGAACTTCCCAACTATCTTTAATTCTATAAATATTTTCTAAAACTTCCTTCATAACAATATTATCTAAATATATATTTTCATCTATTCCGATTATCTCTATTGTTTGCGCGGAAAGCGAACCTAAGCCAATAAACTCTTCAAGCAATTTATAATCTGTTCCCGCTTCTCTTGCGCCATCTTTAATCGCGCCGTCTATTCGCCCGTCTCCATTTATATCCGAAAGCTCTCTTTGACGCGCGGTAACGCTCATCGGATTCGCGATCGCTTTATCTAAAATCGCAAGATCCGTTGCGTCAATTTTTCCATCGCCGTCGCCATTATTAGATAAATCACCGCTTAAAATTATAGAACCTATATTATATGTCTGCCAATCTTTAGAACTTAATTTTATATCCCGTTTAGCGTAAAAATCAGGTCCTTTAAAAATTATATTAACTTCCCTTTCTCCTTGAGAACTTGACGCTAAAAATAATATATTATAAATTTTATCTCTGGAAACAATAACATTAGAAGATGTTAAATCTTTAACAGCATTCTCGCCGTTTTCATTGCCGCGCAAACATTGTTCTCCGACTATTCGAGAAGCGCTTGATGGATCCGCTCCAATCCATCCGTCATTAGTTTTACTTTCAAAATCATTATTTAAAATTATTCTGACATTTTCGCTTGTGGTTCCTTTGTATTCAAAACATCCCGCATTTTGCGCGGAACACTTTATTCCATCATCAGGATTTGCCATATAAACGCACTCGTTATTTTTCCATTTGCCCCCGCTATACAAACAATTTTCTATTTCTAACTTGCAAACACAATCAGAATTAGAATCACATCCTGCTATATTAACAATCGCGCTATTATCAGAAACATCTTGATTTTTCATCCACCCGCTCCCATAAACCGTGCATTCGCTTTCATTTATATTTTCTCGAGTTTTTCGGTAAGGGTGGCAATTTTCTTCGCATATTACGGTATTATGGTATATGGCATAAAAAGTTTGTCCTGCCTCATTATAAAACTCAGAGCAATTAGGATTTTCTTTCACATCTTCCGGACCGACGCAACTGCCAAAATTTTGAGGATTTGATATTTGAAAAGGTCCGTTGGGTTGATTTGGATTTCCATTTATAATAGTTAGATTATTAGAATTTTTCTTTAAATAATGCGTTTTTAACTGGTATCCCGCTGTATCGCTTCCTGTCCATGTATAAAAAGTGGCGCAAACCGCAGGAGCTTCATCCCCTTCTTGAAGTGGCGCGCCATCCGCGTTCGTTTTAACGCACTGCTTTAAATAAGTATAATACTCTCTTCCTTCCCCGCCCTTTTCTAATTCGTCTAAATTAGTAAACTCCGCGCACCCGACTTCTTTTGCCGAACAAACTTTGCCTAAACTATTAACATCTAAGTACGGACTATCCGCGATAAATTTAATATTAGGAACTTCTTTTGAAAAATTCGCCGCTTTTTGCGAATAAGGTTTATAATTAACGCATTCATAATCGCAAAAATCGTCAAACGAGGAAATTGCCGGTATCCAAGGATCGCCGTTTACTGGCGTATATTTAGAACATCCAGCTTCTTTTTCACTGCATCCCGCGGCGTATTTAGCGCGCTCATCCTCATTTACCGTTCCGCGCGCCAAATAATCAGGAGCTTTCTTTATATAAACCGCGTTATCGCCATAATTCGCGTAATTTCGCGCTTCGTTTTGCGCAGTTTCGCGCAATGATATATTATCAACATAAAAAATATTATTCCCATCTCCCGCGCTTCTTATAAAAATCTTATCTGCGAATATCTCACCAACTTCTAAAATAACTTCAATTCTTCCCTCTCCCGCCATATCATTTTTCTTTACTCCGTCGCCAGAAAATCCAATTTCCATTTTTCCTGTTTCAACTTTCACATCCGCGCTTAAAACATACCTCTTATCTCTTTCAAAACTAAACTCTTCAGGCATTACGGATAAATCTTTTTTAGCCGTGTCAGCCATATCATAAGAATATATTCCTTTGCCCGCGCCATTCGCTTCTATTTTAGCCTTTCCATCAACCAATGCAATATTTGCGCCTGCTCCTTCCACAGGCCAAAAATTAAATTTATTATCCGCTATAGCAGGCTGAGCGCTCTTATCAAATCCACCGTTATATACTAAATTAGCGTCATCGTTTAACGATATAAATTTATGACATCCTTGTGCGTCATCATCGCAATTTTCCGCGTCGCGATCAAACAATAGCGATTTTCCATCGGAAAGCGCTAAGCCGCATTGCCATAAAACAGCTCCGCTATCATTATTCCATTCCCCTTCAGCGCAATACCGCGCGCATCCAGCGGTTGACGCGTCGCACCCGCGATAATCTATGGTATTTTTTAAATAACCCGCAGTTTCATCGTCTTGCTCAGAACTTACTTTCGTAAACTCCTGACAAGTATTAAAATTTTCATCGCAACTTGCTCCCTCAAACCGCCATATTCTTTTTTCCTCAACACAGTCTCCCCATTTAAGACATTTTCCATCATCAGTATCAATAAGACAGGAATCATCGTTAATGCAAGATTGATTTCGCATAACAATCCTCTTCGGCAACATTTCATAACTCCCGTCTTTATTTGCATCAACGCCCGGTATATATTGTTCCGTTATAATATCCTGCCCGTATGCCGCCATATTCTCGCAAGAATACGCAGGAACTTTCAAAAG
This sequence comes from bacterium, assembly GCA_043800235.1. Classification (GTDB taxonomy): domain Bacteria; phylum Patescibacteriota; class Patescibacteriia; order JAZDEU01; family JAZDEU01; genus JAZDNE01. Next base: position 6,145 of record JAZDNE010000097.1, read on the forward strand.
CCAATCAGGATCAACCAAACCTCTGCACCAATCTTCGGATGTTTGCGTTTCATCCCATTCATCATCAGGCGAATAACAATCAACTAATTTTTGCAAATTATAGTCTTTATTCATCGCGAATTTATCTATATACTCCGCCGCTATTTCCCATCCAACAGGCAAAATTCTATATCGCCTCAAAAGTATTATATTTCTAATTGAATATCCTTCGTTATATGTTAAACCGTTCTCAAATTTCCATCCTTTTTCTAAATACCCTTCTTTTAGCGCGTTGCCTACTGTCATTTTGCTTTCTATCGCCATTCTAAAATTATTATCAATTACGCAATTAACAGATCCCGGTTTTTCCGGAAATGGACATGTCGCGAAATCGCTCAAAATATCAAAATCGCCGCCCTTGATAAACGATGGCCTCAAAAATTCATCCTGCGCCGCTTTCTCGCGCGCGCTTTTCGAGGCAACGGTCGTTCCTTTATTTATAGGATTTGTAATCGCATATTTTGCGTCATAAGCGGTTGGATTAAA
>JAZDNE010000102.1:0-6595 GCA_043800235.1 bacterium
CGCATGTTTATTTTGTTTTTTCGCATGGGGATATATGAAAGACGAATTAATACGAATAAGAAACGGATAAGCGCGCTTTCATAGCGCGATGTCCATATGTACATCGCTGAAATAAATTTTGCGCAAAAAATAAAAGCAAAAACAACAATAAAAATTATTACCCTCCAAGAACTTTTTTGATTTATTTTTTTTATTTTCTTTCATATTTTAACTTTCTAAAATTATTCAATGCGCCAAGGATGCCTATAATTTTTATTTTTTAATTCGCCGCTTAATGCGACAACCCTAAAATCACTTTTGTATTTTCCGCAAAAATAATCAATAGCTGTATTGTCAAATCTTTCAAAATTCAATTTAACTTCTATGGCTAATAAAACATTCTTTATGTTTAAAATAAAGTCAATCTCTTTTTTATCCGCTGTTCGCCAATAAAAAACATTATCCTTCCCGCGTTTTTTAACAAGCTCTCCAAAAACAGCTGTTTCAAATACATTGCCGATTATTTCTTTCTGTAATTGTTTTAGCCAAAGCATCTGCATCAAAGCGCTATCGTAAAAAAATACTTTCGGAGTTTTAAAAAGCTCTGAACGAATATTTTTATGATGCGGTTTTACTAATTTAAGAATATATGTATTTTCTAAGATAAATAAATAATTTTCAACTGTTTGCCTTGCTATTTTGCAGGTATTTGAAAGTTCTTTTATATCCAACAGACACCCGCTTTGAGAGGCTAAAACTTCCAGCATCTGATTAAATTTTCCGATCTCCTTAATATTCGCCAAATCCCTGATATCTTTTCTAATGTAAGTATCAATTATTTGCTGCAAATATTTTTCTTTCATCTCAACATTATTTTCTAAAACAATTTTTGGATATCCGCCATAAAGCGTATATTCTTTAAATAATCCAATAAGCTCTTTAGCTGTTTTATCTGTTAAATTATTTTCTCGTATCGCGGCCGCGCCCGAGTATTCCTTAAAAACTAAAAATTCTTCAAAAGATAACGGATAAGCTTCAAAATTAATCGTCCTTCCCGCAAGCGAATTTTTAAACTTGTTTTTTATCGCGAAACTTGAAGACCCTGAAACAATCAATTTTAAATCCTTATGATGATCCGCGACAAGTTTTAAGAAAGATGACGGGTCGTCCAAATACTGAATTTCATCAATCAAAACAAACATTTTTTCTTTTTGCGAAAATCCCGCGAAATTAAAACCTTGCTCGCTTAAATATTTTCTAAATTCATCAACTCCTTTGTTTAAAATATTCAAATTCCTTGAATCTTCAAGATCAATATAAAAATATTTTTTTTTATTTTCTTTTAAATAGTCTTGAATTAAATACAAAATATGGGTTTTCCCAACCTGTCTAGCCCCATGAATAACTAAAATATCATCAGAATTAAAATATTTGATTATTTCCTTAAAAATTGTTCTTGAATAAAGCATAGCTGTATTTATATTTAATATAATTTAAACTTAACTTTATTTTATATTAGATATTAGTATTAGTCAAGTTGTATATAAATGCTTTTTAAAACCCTTTAATTTTTGATTTGTTTGGAAAATTGATTGTTCGCAACGATTAAATTTTCCATAAAAAAATCTATTATAGCGACCGCAAAACAAAAATCCTAAAAATTTTGGTTGTAGGAACGAGGCATTGCTTCGTTCGTACAACAACGAAAATTGAACAATTTTTAATGATTTATAGAATTCTATAATTTGTTTTGTGATAGCTATATTATTATAACAGATTTTTTAAAATGCAGAAAGAGGGAAATTTTTTTAAATGGAAGTTATCTAATTTTTTTACAAGTTTACTAATTTATGGTATAGTTTTATTATGAAAAATAATTCAATTTTAAATCTTTTTAGATACACATGGAAGTACTCCGAAGGGCGAAGACAAAGACTTATCGTTTTTATTATACTTTCTTTTATAGGCAATTTGATATGGCTTTTTGAACCGATAATTATCGGGAGAGTTTTTAATTCAATCCAATTCGCGGAAAATGATCCGCAGATTATTTATCATATTGTCAAAAATTTAAGCCTTTTAATTTTTATAATTATTGGATTTTGGATTTTTCATGGCGCATCCCGCATAATTGAGCAAACTAACGCTTTTTACGCGCGGAAAAATTATAGAGCGGATATGATTGAAAAGGTTATGGCTTTGCCGACTCAGTGGCATATCGTTCATCATTCAGGCGATACTATAGATAAAATAGACAAAGCAAGCGAAAATATTTTTAATTTTTCGTCAGAAATTTTTGTTGTAGTTTCAAACGCGGTGAGTCTTATCGGTTCAGTTATTATTCTTTTATATTTTGACTGGAGATCTTGTATTATCGCGACTTTAATATCTTCTATAATTTTGTTCATAATTTCAAGATTTGATAAATATTTAAAACGGGGATATGATGTGATTTTTAAATTGGAAAATAATTTAGCCGCTGGCATACATGATTATATAACGAACATTATTACTGTAATAACATTAAAATTGGGAAAAAGAGCGGCGCGCGAAATAGATTATCGAGAAATGAAAGTTTTTCCGGTTTTTAAAAAAAATATTATTATGAATGAATCTAAATGGTTTTTAACAGGACTTACGATTTCGGTAATGACTTTTTCAGCGTTGAGTTTAAACGCGTATAGTTCGTATAAAACGACGGGTGTTATTATGATAGGAACTCTTTTTACTTTATATAAATATTTACAGGGCATAGGCGGCACATTTTATAATTTCGCATGGCAATACGGGATAATTTTACGCCAAGATACGGCGGTAAAAGCGGCTGAGGTTATAGCGGATGATTATAAAAGAATAGTTGATCGCGCGCTCAAGGGAAATATGTCGGCGCGCTTGCCAAAAAATTGGAATACTTTAAAGATTATAAATCTGTCGTTTACTTATAAAGATTGCGATGGAGAAAATTCAAGAGACATAAAACACATTGACGATATTTCGATAACTATCCATAATGGACAAAAAATTGCGTTTATCGGAGAAAGCGGCTCTGGCAAGAGCACAATTTTAGCGTTGTTGCGAGGACTATTTGAACCGGAAAAAGTTAAATTATATTGCGACGGAAAAATTTTAAAGCATGGTCTGCGACATATAAAAGAATATATCACCCTTATTCCGCAAGAGCCTGAAATATTTAACGCGACTGTCAAAGACAATATAGCTATGGGGATACATGGCAATCGGCAAAAAGTTGAAGATGTTATAGCAATCGCGCAATTTAAAGATGTGGTCAATAGGCTTCCGAGAGGCTTAAATACAGAAGTTATGGAAAAGGGAGTATCTTTAAGCGGAGGAGAAAAACAAAGATTGGCTCTTGCGCGCGGATTATTCGCGGCGGATGACAGTCAATTTATTTTAATGGATGAGCCGACAAGCAGCGTTGATAGCATAAACGAACGAAAAATTTACGAAAATATTTTTTCAAAATATAAAGATAAAAACATTATCTGTTCTATCCATCGTCTGCATTTATTAGAAATGTTCGATTATATTTACTATTTTCAAGCAGGTAAAATTATAACAGAAGGAACATTTATGACTTTATTAGAAGATGAGGAGTTTAAAAAAATATGGGAGATATATAGAAAAAAAGAAAAATAATGGAAATAAAAAAAAAGATTTTGTGTTGCGGTAAAATTAAAAAGATGCTAAACTTACAATGCGTTTTGTAATTTTATGGATATAATAAAAGTAGAAAATTTAACAAAAAAATTTAGAGAAATGATTGCCGTTGATAATATAAGTTTTTCTGTTAAAGAGGGAGAAATTTTTGCGTTTCTCGGACCGAACGGAGCGGGGAAAAGCACAACGATTAAAATGCTTACAACTTTACTTAAGCCTGATTCGGGAAGCATCGTGTTGAACGGATATAATTCGCAAGACGAGGAATATGAAGTTAGAAAATCTTTTGGCATTGTTTTTCAGGATCCAAGTCTCGATGACGAACTTACCGCGTTTGAAAATATGAATTTTCATGCTGTTTTATATAAAGTTCAAAAAGAAAAACGCAAAGAACGAATAAAAGAACTTTTAGAAATGGTTGAACTTTGGGAACGGCGAGATGATTTTATAAAAAATTTTTCAGGCGGAATGAAAAGAAGGCTTGAAATCGCGCGCGGGTTGCTCCATCATCCAAAAGTTTTATTTTTAGATGAGCCGACAATCGGGCTTGATCCGCAAACAAGAAATCATATTTGGAATTATATTTTAGATCTTAATAAAAAAGAAAAAATAACAGTTTTTTTTACAACGCATTATATGGATGAAGCGGAGAAAATAGCGAATTGCATTGCGATAATTGATCATGGCAGAATAATCAAATCAGGGAGTGTTGAAGAATTAAAAAAATTCACAGGGAAAAATAGCCTTGAAGACGCTTTTCTTGAATTAACTGGAAAAATTATAAGGGAAGAAAAGGGAAATGGATTAGATAAGATGAGAATGGGGCGAAAAATGTGGAAGAGATAAAAAATTAGATTTGTTGCGTAATTAGGCGACTTATGCCGAATACATCTTAGATATAGCGATCGCAAAACAAAAACCCTAAAAATTTTGGTTGCAGGAACGAGGCAATGCCTCGTTCTTAACAAAAAACCATGAAAATTTTGGTTGCAGGAACGAGGAAATGCCTCGTTCTTAACAAAAAACCATGAAAATTTTGGTTGCAGGAACGAGGCAATGCCTCGTTCGTACAACAACGAGAAATGTTTGTTTTATGTCAACTGTTTATATTCTCTGGCTTAGACAAATAAAAAGATATTTCCGATCAAAATCGAGAATTATAGGTTCGCTTGGACAGCCTATTCTTTTTTTAGTGGCATTAGGTTTTGGGTTTGGTCCTATTTTCGCGCGCGCTGGCAAAGGCGATTATTTGCAATTTTTAACTCCTGGCATAATCGCTATGAGTATTTTATTTTCAGCGATTTTTTCAGGAATGGAGATAATTTGGGACAAACAGTTTGGATTTTTAAAAGAAACATTAGCCGCCCCGGTTTCACGATTTTCTATTATGATAGGAAGGACATTAGGCGGCGCGACTGTCGCGTTTTTTCAAGGCATATTAGTTTTTTTAATATCAGCGATTATTGGATTTCGTCCTGAAAATATCGTAAAAATTCCTTTAGCTTTTTTATTTATGCTTCTTATCGCTTTATTTTTTAGCGCTCTTGGGACAGCAATAGCCTCCATTTTAGAAGATATGCAAGGATTTCATTTAATTATGAGTTTTCTTGTTATGCCGATTTTCTTTTTATCAGGAGCTGTATTCCCATTAGAAGGATTGCCTCGCGTTATTGATTTTATAGCTAAAATAAACCCTTTGTCTTACGGCGTTGACGGAGTAAGATGGGCGCTTTCCGGAGTAAATTCATTCTCAATTTTTTTGGATTTTATCGCGTTAGGCGTCGGCGTGATAATTTTGCTGTCGTTAGGCGCGTATCTTTTTTCGAAAATAGAAATTTAATATGGTATGAAAAACAAGATAGTTATAGACGGTAAAATAATTGAATATTTTTTAAAAAAAAGTAAAAAAGCGAAAAACATCCGTCTTGCTATGCATTGCGACGCGAAAATAGTTGTGACTTTGCCGAAGACAATGTCTGAAAATTTTGCCAGTGATTTTATTCTTGATAAAGCGTCTTGGATTTTTAAAAAGTTAGATTTTTTTAAAGAAAAAAAATATCTTGAAGTAAAAGGGAATTATAAGGATAATAAACGAAAAGTTGAAGATTTTGCGAGAACAAGGCTTGCGCATTACAATCAATTTTATAATTTTAAGTATAATAAAATTTTAGCGAAGAATCATAAATATAGATGGGGAAGTTGTTCAACGAGAGGAAACTTAAATTTTAATTACAGAATATTGTTTTTGCCTTCTGAATTAGCTGATTATATAATCGTGCACGAGCTTTGCCATTTGCAAGAAATGAACCATTCAAAAAGATTTTGGAACCTTGTTGGAAAAACATCTCCTGATTATAGAAAGCTGGTTAAAGAACTGCGGCAAATTGCGTATTGAGTTATTTGGATATTATTTTTTTTAGAAATTTGAATTATATATTATGAAAATATTAAAATTTGGCGCTGTATGGTGTTCGGGGTGTTTAGTTATGAAGCCATTGTGGAAAAAAATTGAAGAAGAGATGATATGGCTTGAAACAGAATATTATGACTATGATCAAAATAAAGATATGGCAGAAAAATATAAAATTGACGACAGGTTGCCAGCTTTTATTTTTTTAGATAAAAACGGGAATGAATTATTTCGTTTGCATGGAGAGATTGATAAAGAGAAGTTAGTAAAGATTATTGAGGAAAATAGAGATAAATAAATTCGTCTATGAACATCGCATTGAGGGTGTAGAAAAATGTTTTTTGTCATTTCGAACTCCGCAAGGCGGGGTGAGAAATCGCTTATATTGGGACTGTCGCCGAATGCCTCTTTGTCCTAAATTCCCATATTTCGGTCAAATTTTCCAAAAAATCTTTTCCCCTTAGCTTAGGCTAAACCGCAAAATTTGTTTGAAAAATTATGCCTCGAAATCTGGAAATTTATGACTAA
>JAZDNE010000109.1:0-3778 GCA_043800235.1 bacterium
TTGTCCTAAATTCCCATATTTCGGTCAAATTTTCCAAAAAATTTTTACCCCTTAGCTTAGGCTAAACCGCAAAATTTGTTTGAAAAATTATGCCTCGAAATCTGGAAATTTATGACTAAAGGAGCATTCGGCGACAGTCCCTTATTTTTAGCTTGTCTTATTTTTTATTTCTTCTATTATCTCATCTATAGCTCCGTCCATCACTCTATCCAAATTATGCCATGAAATTCCAATGCGATGATCAGTTATTCGATCTTGAGGAAAATTATATGTTCTTATTTTCTCAGATCGCATACCTGCTCCGACTTGGTTTTTGCGAGTGGCGCCAGTTTCCTCATTGCGTCTTTCTTCTTCTAACGCCAATAGACGCGATCTTAAAACCATCATTGCTTTTGCTTTGTTTTGCGTTTGAGACCTTTCGTCTTGGCAGCTCACAACAGTATTAGTTGGAATATGAGTAATTCTTACTGCGGAATAAGTCGTATTAACGCTTTGTCCGCCATGTCCGCCCGCGCAAAAAGTATCAATTCTTAGATCATTAAGATTTATTTCAAGATCAACTTCTTCTGCTTCCGGCATTACGGCAACTGTTGCTGTTGATGTATGTATTCGACCGCTTTTTTCTGTTTCAGGAATTCTTTGCACGCGATGAACACCTCCTTCATATTTCAAATTTTCATAAATATTTTTTCCTTTAATTTCAAAAATAACTTCTTTAAACCCTCCTATTCCTATACGGTTGGCATTTATAAAATTTACTTTCCAGCCTTTTTTTTCCGCATACATTGAGTACATTCTAAAAAGATTCGCCGCAAATAATGCTGATTCATCTCCGCCCGCTCCTCCCCTTATTTCCATTATAACATTTTTTTTATCTCTCGGGTCGCGAGGTTTTAGTATTTGGGAAATTTCATTTTCTAAAATTATTTTTTTAGTTTTAAAATTTTCCAATTCTTCCAGAGCTAAAGATTTTAATTCTTGATCTTTAGATTCTTCCCAAATTTTTTCATTTTCTTTTATATTATTTTCAATTTTTTCCAATTCATTAATTTTATTAACTATTTCTTTTTTTTCATTGTATTCTTGTGAAATTTTAATATATTTTTCTTTATCAGCAATAAGGTCGAGATTTCCTAAGTCATTTTCAAGTTCTTTAAACCTTTCTTTTATTTTTTTGCAAGTTATATCCATATTTTAAAAAACCTCGACAAATGCCGAAGGTTTTTTATTTAGAATGAATTAAGTCCCCAAAGCATTTGCTCTAAAGCTTTTAAGGAATGTTATTTTTCTTTTTTAGAGATTTTATCAGTTTTAATAGATTTTGTTTCTTTTGCGATTTTTGCTTCGATACTTTTTTCATCAGCTTTTTTTGCCGCAAGTATAGTTTTTTTCGATTTTTTCCCTTTTCTTACGAGAGAAATCTCTTTTTGCATCTCTACTTTTTTCTTAAATTTATCAACCCGTCTTGCTGTATCTACTAATTTTTGTTTCCCGGTGTAAAATGGATGACAGGCTGAGCAAAGTTCCGTGTTTATTTCTTTTAAAGTTGAACCAGTTTCAAAAACATTTCCGCATACGCATATAACTTTAGCGTTTGGGTAATATGTTGAGTGAATATCTTTTTTCATACGACAAAATGTGTAATCCAATTAAATTAGCATCCCAATGCTCTGAATTGCGAATTTATATTGTTATCATATAAATAGATAGCAATCTCTATAATGGATATATAGATAATTCGTTCTCGCGGCATTCTGGTAGAATTCGTGGATTTATGTTAAATATAATCATTTATATCACATATTTTCTCGTTTGTCAAACAATTACATTGTATGTCGTAGCCAAATGATAATGTCATAGTACAGCCAAATAGAAATGTCATACCTTGCTAATTTTTGTGTCATAATAGTTTATGGACATCGCGCTTCAAAACTGCGCTCCATAAACTAAGAAAAATTGCGAATAACTTGTTTTTCGTTTAGGAAAATCCTCTTCGTAGCTACTGATGGGAATTATGCCGAATGCCTCTTTGTCCTAAATTCCCATATTTCAGTCAAATTTTCCAAAAAATTTCTTGTCCATAAGTTATTCGCCTATTTTATGTCTTATTTTATAGTGGCGCAATAGCTATTGATTCTTGTTTACAATTGATACCCTTGACAAGAATATTTTTCGTGCATATACTTAAAATTGGTTAATTTTATTTAGTGAATTTTATTTTTTTTAAAGAATTATTTATTGATGCTGAAGAGGAGGGCGAGCATTAAAAATTATTTTAAAAATTTATGTCAGCACATGGGTTTGGTTATGATGGCAGTATTAGCCATTATCTTTTTTTTACAGGGATAATTATGGGGGTTGTGTTTTTGTTTGTTTTTTTGGTTAATTTGAGAAAGAAAAAAGGTGTTCCGCAAGGCATTCAAAACATTGCTGAAGCAATTGTGGAATTTTTGATCAATTTAATAGAGCCTGTGCTTGGAGCAAAATTGGTGCCGATCGCATTGCCGTTTTTAGGCACTTTTTTTATTTACATCCTTTTTTCGAATTTAATGTTAATTTTGCCTTCGCCTTTTTCAAATCCGCCGACGGGAGATATAAGCGTGACTTTAGCGTTAGCCTTTATTTGTGTTTTTGGACTTCAATTTTATAATGCATTTATTGTGAATAATCCTAAAAAAGCGTTGTTTATGTGGTTAAATCCTGTGCAGGGAATAGGACCTTGCCATAATATTAGTAAAATAAAAGAGAAAAAAAGTTTTAAAAAAATTTTATTAGATATTATTAAAAGCGTGCCGATGAAACTTTTGGTAGTCGTATTTATAGTTTTAAAGGTAGTTGATAATTTAGCAAGATTGCTTTCGCTTTCTTTGCGCCTTTTTGGCAATATTTATGGCGAGCATATGATATTGGGAGAAACGATGGGAATGGCTTTAGCAAAACCCGCTCTTATTATTACTATAATTATCCCTTTTCTTATTGTATGCTTTGATGTTATGGTAGCATTGATACAAGCTGTGGTTTTTACTAATCTCAGTCTTTTTTATATGAAAGAAGAATGGGGAGTGCATGATTAAAATAAAAAATTAAAAATGCAAAGCGCAAAATTAAATGTAAAATTAAAATTAATTTTAATAGATAATTTTATAATTTGAATTACATTTTGCGCTTTGATTTTTACATTTTAAATTTATTTTTATGTTTTTACCAATTTTGAATGTTGCTATGGCCGCGACTGAAGAAGTCTCAGCCATTGCAGGTGTGTCTGGGGGAAGCGCTTTATTAGATAAGCCTATTATGGCTATAGGCGCGGCATTTTGTATAGCTATTGGAGTTTTAGGCGCAAGCAAGGCGATGGGAGGCATTGCTAAAGCCGCGTTAGAAGGAACCGCAAGACAGCCTGAAATGAGCGGCAAGTTATTTACAACAATGTTAATAGCTATGGCGTTGGTAGAGGCTTTGGCTATTTATTGTCTTTTGATCGCGTTTATGTTGCTTTCGAAAATATAATAAAAATATCCATTATTAAAACAGAAAATTTTTTAGCTGATTAAATAAACAATTTTAATGGACTAATAAATTTCGCGCATTTTACATTAACCTGCGAAGGAGTTAAAAAAGATGAAACCGAGCAGTAATAAGGGGCTGTCGCCGAATGCCTCTTTGTCCTAAATTCCCATATTTCGGTCAAATTTTCCAAAAAATCTTTTGGCTTAGCTTAGGCTAAACCGCAAAATTTGTTTGAAAAATTATGCCTCGAAATCTGGAAATTTATGACTAA
>JAZDNE010000120.1:0-5119 GCA_043800235.1 bacterium
GTCCTAAATTCCCATATTTCGGTCAAATTTTCCAAAAAATTTTTTGGCTTAGCTTAGGCTAAACCGCAAAATTTGTTTGAAAAATTATGCCTCGAAATCTGGAAATTTATGACTAAAGGAGCATTCGGCGACAGTCCCATACTGGCTTTGTAAATAACTATATGATTCATTCTTGTAAAATAAAAACTTGGTCCAGCTATATTTAATTTTTTTATTTTTTCATTTATTTTAAAGGTCAGTGAAAATTGATTCTATTTTTTACATTAAACTAATTAGTGTTTGTTGAAATAGTCGCTCAAAACGGGTACATTCCCCAACAAAATGTCACCACTATTTCAACAATAACTAATTATCAATATGAAATATATTCAACAATTTATTACAAAAAAAAATTTGTTTTTTATTATTATTTTCGTAATTTTTGGATTTATCGCTTTACAGATTCCAGTCGCGCAAGTGGTCGGATCAAAAGTAAAATTTACATTTTATGACGCCTTTGCTCCGGTAGCGGGTTCATTTATCGGCAGCATACCTGGCATAATTGCTGTTTTTCTTTTGCAATTTTTGAATTTTTTATTCCGTGGAGCGCGCGTTCAGGACGCTGGGACGATTATTCGTTTTTTCCCAATGCTCTTTGCCGTGCTTTATTTTGGAAACATTAAAAAAGAAAAATTGCTTATTTTAATTCCTCTATGCGCTATTATAGGATTTATCGCGCATCCAATTGGGCGGACAGTTTGGTATTTTACTCTTTTTTGGACAATTCCTATTTTAGCGCTTTATTTTCAAAGTAAATTCCTTTTTGTTCGGGCGCTCGGAGCAACATTCACCGCGCACGCGGTTGGCAGCGCGCTCTGGATTTGGTTTTTTCCGCTTCCGGCGCAAGTATGGAACTCCCTTATACCGACCGTTATTGCCGAACGATTTCTCATTGCTTTAGGCATAAGCGGATCATTTATTCTTGTTAACAATGTTCTTGGATTTTTAGAGAAAAAACATATTTTAAATATTGGATTTTATATTAATCAAAAATATCTTGCGCCTTCTCTCCGTAGCGAGTAGCGCGATTATTACTAATTCTATGCTCGTTCAACCGATCAAAACGCGTATTTTTCAGGAGGGTGAAGATTTATTTGTTTTTATTACAGACTATCTTAAAAAAATTCCGGAACATTCTGTTATTGTGGTCACTTCAAAAATCGCAGCTCTTTCGGAAAATAGGACAGTTATTGCGAAAAATATTCATCATAAGGAAAAATTAATATATGCGGAGAGTAATTTTGCAATCCCTACTAAAGAAATTTGGCTTACGATTAAAGATGGTATGTTTATGGCTTCCGCGGGGATCGATGAATCAAACGCAAATGGCAAACTTATTCTTTTGCCTAAGGATAGCTTCAAAACTGCATGGGAACTGCGCAAAAAATTGCAACATAAATATAGAGTAAAAAAACTTGGAGTTTTGATTACTGACAGCCATACCGCGCCGCTTCGCGCTGGAGTCGCCGGCATAGCTTTAGGTTATGCCGGCTTTCGCGGCATTAAGGATTATCGCGGCAAGCCGGATATTTTTGGTCGAAAATTCAAATTTTCACGGGTTAACATTGCCGACAGCCTCGCGACCGCCGCTGTTTTGGTTATGGGCGAAGGAAACGAACAACATCCCTTGTCGATTATCAAAGAAGCCCCGGTGGAATTCTGCGATAAATTGCATCGCAAAGAGTTGCTCATTGATATTAAGGACGATATGTACTATCCTCTGTTTTCAAATATTCCTATTTAAGGCGATGGGAATTAAAAATTCTCCAAAGAAAAATAAGTCAAGCGCGATTTGAAACTCTGAATACTCCGAACTTTGAATCTACAAAACCTCCCTCAAATACTTCCCCGTGAAACTTTCTTTCACTTTGACTATATCGCGAGGAACTCCTTCCGCGACTATATATCCGCCTTTATCCCCGCCGAAAGGTCCCATATCTATAATCCAATCCGCGCATTTTATAACATCAAGATTATGTTCTATAATCAAAACAGTGTTCCCTTGATCAACTAATTTGTTCAGTAAAAGCAACAGCCTATTTATATCATCAAAATGAAGACCTGTCGTCGGCTCATCCAAAATATATAATGTCTTGCCAGTTGATTTTTTAGAAAGTTCGGTTGCAAGTTTTATCCGTTGCGCCTCTCCGCCTGAAACTGTTGTCGCCGATTGTCCTAATTTTAAATATCCAAGACCGACATCCGTCAATGTTTTTAATTTGTTATAAATTATATTATGCTCTGTTTCCATCTTTTTTGAAGAAACTCGCAAAGATGCCGGCATTGTATGTTCTTTAAAAAATTCTGTCGCCTCCATAACGGTCATATCTAAAATATCCGCGATGTTTTTATTATTCCAATGTATTTCTAAAGATTCAGGACAATATCTCTTGCCTTGACATTCTTCGCACTCTATATAAACATCCTGCAAAAGAGGCATTTCTATTTTTACCATTCCCTCTCCCGCGCATGCCTCGCATCGTCCTTCTTTTACATTAAAACTAAAATTTCCAATTTTATATCCGCGAAGTCTTGATTCAGGCAAATTCGCAAAAAGATCTCTGATATAGGTAAAAAGCCCGGTATAAGTAGCTGGATTTGAACGAGGAGTCCTTCCAATTGGAGACTGGTCAATATTTATAACTTTATTAAGATTTTCCACTCCTTTTATTGATTTAAATTTTCCTGGATCATCTTTGGCTCTGTAAAATTTTTTCAATAAATACCGCGCCAATATGTCGTTTATAAGAGTGGACTTTCCAGATCCTGAAACGCCAGACACGCAAACTAACTTTCCAAGAGGAATTAAAATGTCTATATTTTTTAAATTAAATTCTTTTGCTCCTTTTATACTAATAAATTTTCCATTACCCTCCCTTAATTTTTGAGGTATTGAAATTTCTAATTTTCCTGAAATATATTTTCCTGTGAGCGAATTATTATCTTTTTCAATATCTGAAGGTTTCCCTTCCGCCACTATTTTACCGCCATATTCGCCTGCGCCAGGTCCTATATCAATAACATAATCAGAAGCCATTATGGTTTCTTTGTCATGTTCCACCACAATTACAGAGTTATTTTGATCCCGTAATTCTTTTAATGTATTGATTAGTCTGGCATTATCTCGAGGATGAAGCCCTATGGATGGTTCGTCAAGAATATATATTATTCCAGTAAGCGACGAGCTTATTTGCGTGGCGAGTTTTATCCTTTGAAATTCACCGCCCGCAAGCGTTGTAACATTTCTTGAAAGTGTTAAATATTCTACTCCCGCATTGCATAAATTTGTAAGCCTAATAATCATTTCTTCAATAATTTGATTGGCTATTTTCCATTCCTTTGCGTCAAAATATTTTGATTTTTTTTCATGGTTTTTAAGTTCTTTAAAATACACCAATAATTTATCAATGCTCATTTCCGCCAACTGGTCGATTGATTTTTCTATAACCTTGATTGAAAGCATCTCTTTTTTAAGTCTTTTCCCATCGCAATAAGAACATTTTACTAATTTTAAATATTTTTCTATTTCTCTTTTTATATACTCCGTTTTTCCTTCTTCGTATTTCTCAATAAGGAGATTTGCAATCCCCTCGAATTTTACTGTGGAAGCATGCGCGCCATAAAGTATTAAATCAATGTGCTCTTGTTTCATATCTTTCATTTCAATATTTAATGTAAAACCATGCTCTTTCCCAAGTTCTTCTAATTTTTTCCATAAATTTGTCTGATTTGGAAAAATTTTGTTAAATGGATCTAAAGCGCCTTCCGCCAAAGTTAAATTTTTATTAGGAATAACTAAATCGGAGTCTATTTCTAAACGGGTTCCCATTCCCTTGCATTTTGGACATGCTCCATATGGACTATTAAAAGAAAAACATCGCGGTTCGATTTTCGGCAATGTTTTTCCGCATTTTTTGCAATAAAAATTTTCGCTATAAAGAATCCTCTCTCCCGTATTTTCTTTTGTAATTAAAAGCTGTCCGTTTCCTAAATCTAAAACCTTTTTAATAAAATTGACTAATTCTTTTTTATCATAATCTCTTTTTAATCCCTGTATGATTTCTTCTTCCTTATCATAAACCAATATATCCGCATATACGAATATCCCCCTATCAATTGATGGATAAAGCGACTCATGGGGACTGCTTTCCGCAATATTCATCGCTTGCTCAATAGTATACTTTTTTTCATCAACTAAAACTTCTTTATACCCGGAAATCTCTGAATTTTTTAAAAGTTCCAAAATATTATAATTCGCAGTAGATTCAAGGCGAAAAAGCACTCCGATTCTTTCCTCTGCGGTAAATTTTTTTATAGCTTTTAAAATGCCGTTGAAATCATTTTTTTCCATAAGCTCTCCGCAATTTGAGCAATATGGTTTTCCTAAATTCGCAAAAAGTATTCTTAAATAGTCATATATTTCTGTAAATGTCCCTACAGTAGAACGGGGATTTTGATATATGCTTTTTTGATCAATCGCAATTGTTGGCGAAAGTCCCGCAATTTTTTCTACATCAGGCTTATCAAGCAGACCTAAAAATTGCCTCGCGTATGTCGAAAGACTTTCCGCGTACCTCCTTTGCCCTTCCGCGTAAATTGTATCAAAAGCAAGCGAAGATTTTCCTGATCCAGAAAGTCCAGTTATAACGACGAGTTTGTTCCGCGGAATTGAAACGCTGATATTTTTTAGATTATGGACATTTGCTCCGCGAATTTCGATTGATTCGATTGGTTTTGGCATAGAAAAATTGGTTATTCTTCATAGAGCTGGAATTAGTTAAATTGCGTATGACCCGGAAAATCCTCTTCATATCTATTGATACATCTGCGGTTTTCCTAAACTTATAAAACTTCGCTACTCATCAATTTCTCTTAGTTTCTAAGCGCGCTTTCATAGTGTGATGTCCATAAATTATACACATATTTTTTTTGATTGTCAACGCATGTTGTCAACGCATGCATTGCATTTTTAAGGCGGAATGGTAGAATATAAGCATGTCTATTCCGAAAGAAGTGCAAAATATAATAAAAGACTTAAATAAAGAAGGTTTTGAAGGATATGCCGCGGGCGGATGCGTAC
>JAZDNE010000121.1:0-3181 GCA_043800235.1 bacterium
GTCCTAAATTCCCATATTTCGGTCAAATTTTCCAAAAAATTTTTTGGCTTAGCTTAGGCTAAACCGCAAAATTTGTTTGAAAAATTATGCCTCGAAATCTGGAAATTTATGACTAAAGGAGCATTCGGCGACAGTCCCATAATTAAAGGGATTATCGTTGAATGCATCTTTATTAAGGATAGAAAATTTATATGTCTTGCAATTTCGAAAATACAGGAATAATAATACTTGCCGCGGGCAAGGGAAAAAGATTGGGATGCGCGGATACCCCGAAAGTTTTATGCGGGTTAAATGGAAAGCCGATTATAAGCTATATTTTAAAAGAATTAGAAAAAATGGAAGTGGATAAAAAAAAGATTTGCATAGTAGTAGGTTTCGGCAGAGAGAAAGTGATGGAAAGATTTGGAGATGATTATCTTTACGGAATTCAGGAAAAATTATTGGGAACGGCTCACGCAACAAAAACTGGGGAAAATGTTTTACCCAAAGAGTTTAATAATTTTTTAGTTTTAAACGGAGATGATAGCGCGTTTTATAGATTTGAATCTTTAGTTAGTTTTGTCTCAAGGCATGCAAGGAACGAAAATGACATAACTTTATTGACATGCGAAAAAGACGATCCGCAGGGATTAGGGCGTGTGATAAGAGACGGGGACGGGAAAGTTATCGCGATAAGAGAAAAAGAAAACATGATCCCATGCGATGAAAATATAAAAGAAATCAGCACTGGAACTTTTTGTTTTAGGCGGGAATGGTTTAATAAAATTTATCCGAGTTTAAAGCCGATAAAAGGACTTGGCGAGTATGGTTTGCCGAGTTTTGTTGAAAAAGCTTTATCGACAGGGGCGAAATTTGAGGCAGTAAAATTGGCGAATCCTAAAGAATGGTTTGGGATAAATACGGCGGAACAGCTGGCGGAAGCGGAACTGAAGAAATTAAGAAATTAGAAACCCGCTTAACCGAGTCATTCGGGCAGGTTAGAAATTAGGCAAGAATTGAGAAATTGACAAATTGTTTTGTTGTTTTCTTGTTTTCTTGTTTTCTTGAGAATGTGCGGAATAATAGGCTACATTGGTAAAAATAACGCGTTGCCAATTCTATTGGATGGATTGAAACGCATGGAATACAGGGGATATGATTCTTCCGGCGTCGCGGTATGCGATAAAGGAGATGTTTTTTGCGTGAAAGCAGTTGGAAAAATACGGGAATTGGAAGAAAAGATCAATGGAATGTCTCATCCCGCTTATCCATCTAAAGGAGAGAAATTAATGGCAGGCATCGCGCATACAAGATGGGCAACGCATGGCGCGCCGACGGAAGCGAACGCTCATCCGCATACCGATTGTTCTGGAAATATTTGGATTGTTCATAACGGGATTATTGAAAATTATAAGGAATTGAAGAATTATTTATTAGAGAGAGGACATATTTTTAAATCGGAAACGGATAGCGAAGTGATAGCTCATTTAATAGAAGATATTTATAATACTGACGCGGGAGCGATCAAAGGAACAGAACATTGTTTTTTTACCGCGGCAGAGGATGATAATATTTTTTTTGATGCGGTTATCAAATCTTTAAAATTATTAAAGGGCGCGTATGGGCTCGCAATCGTGAATAAATTAAAACCTGACAAATTGATTGCGGCAAAGTTTGGAAGTCCTTTGCTTATTGGGAGGGGGAATAATGAAACTATAATCGCATCAGATGTTTCCGCGGTTCTTCGCCACACGAAGCATGTTATATATTTGGATGACGGCGAAGTCGCTAAAATAGACAATGGAAATTTAGAAATCTATGATTTGGAAAGTCAGAAAATAGATAAGCAAACAGAGGAAATTGAGTGGGATATGTCGCAAGCGGAAAAACATGGGTATCCTCATTTTATGCTTAAAGAAATATTTGAACAGCCGGAAGCTATTATAAATAGCGCGCGCGGAAGGTTGCTCATAGGAGAGGGAAAAGCGAAACTTGGCGGATTAGATTCTGTCCTTGATAGAATTCGCGAAATTGAAAATATTATAATAGTCGCCTGCGGCACCGCTTGCCATGCGGGTTTAGCGGGAGAGTATATGTTGGAGGAATATGCTGGAATACCCGCAAAAGTGGAATATGCCAGCGAATTTCGATACAGAAAACATGTATTTAGTCCGAGAACGGCTGTTTTGGCGATAAGCCAATCAGGAGAAACCGCGGATACACTTGCGGCAATTAAAGAAGCGCAAGAAAAAGGGGTTTTAACTTTAGGGATTGTAAATGCTGTGGGTTCAACCATCGCGCGCGCGACAGACGCGGGAGTATATAATCATATAGGACCGGAAATAGCAGTGGCTTCAACGAAAGCGTTTATATCTCAACTTGCGATTCTGGCTTTAATAACATTGTTTATTGGAAGGCAACGCGAAATGTCCTTGACAATGGGCGAAAGAATCGCGGAAGAATTATTAGAACTTCCTGAAAAGATTCGTAAAGTTTTGCGATTAGACAATAAGATACAAGCTATCGCAAAAAAATATTACAACTCAAAAAATTTTTTCTTTATGGGAAGAAAATATAATTATCCTATCGCTCTTGAAGGCGCGTTAAAATTAAAAGAGATTTCTTATATCCATGCGGTTGGGCAGGCTTCGGGGGAATTGAAACATGGGGCAATAGCCTTGATTGACGAAAATTTTCCAAGTTTATTTATTGCGCCAAATGATAGCGTTTATGAAAAGAATCTAAGCAATATGGAAGAAATCAGAGCGCGAAAGGGTCCGATTGTCGCTATAACAACTGAAGGAAATGATGATCTTAAATCCATAACTCAAGATATAATTTATATTCCAAAAACTTTAGAAATGCTTACGCCGATTTTGTCCGTCATACCTTTGCAACTTTTCGCTTATCATATGGCGGTTTTAAACGGACGGGATGTTGATAAGCCGAGGAATCTTGCTAAATCAGTGACGGTGGAATAGGGGGGATTTTAAATTTACGCGTTTGATTGTCATTCCGACCGAAGTGGAGGAATCTGTAAAAAGGGGCTGTCGCCGAATGTCTCTTTGTCCTAAATTCCCATATTTCGGTCAAATTTTCCAAAAAATCTTTTGGCTTAGCTTAGGCTAAACCGCAAAATTTGTTTGAAAAATTATGCCTGTTAAATCTTGCAATTTATGACTAAAGGAGCATTCGGCGACAG
>JAZDNE010000123.1:0-9016 GCA_043800235.1 bacterium
CCATAATTTGTTTTGCGGTAGCTATATCTATCTAATCTTTTACGCGGAAAAGTAAAACAAAAAACCGCTTCAATCGTTGACGAGTTGAAGCGATTTTTTTATCTCCCAATCACATACATGCTCCCGCCCAAATTTTTTGCCATGCCCTTCATTTCCATCATCATAAGAGCGCTTGATAGAATTGGCGCGTCCATTTTTAAATTGCGACAAAGCGAGTCTATATGAATAGGCTCGTCTGTTAAATTCTCCAAAATCCGTTTCTGTTCCTCGGTTTCCGGGATTATTTTTTTATTCTCATTATATTCAACGATTTTTTTGAAATCAAGTATCTCAATGATGTCATCAGCCGAAGTCGCAAGATGGGCGCCTTTTTTGAGCAAGGCATGTGTCCCGCGGGATGTCGGGCTGAATACGCTTCCTGGCGCGGCGAATACTTCGCGATTCTGGTCCAAAGCGGTTTTGGCGGTAATTAAAGCGCCTGATTTTTCCGCGGCTTCGATTATTAAAACTCCGAGCGATAGTCCAGAAATTATTCTATTTCGTTGCGGAAAATTATAATTTAAAGGCGGCGTGCCGACAGTATATTCCGAAATTATAACCCCGTTTTTTTCAACAATCTGATCTGATAAATATCTATGGTGCGAAGGATAGATATTCGCTTTGTCTAATCCGGATCCCAATACTGCTGTTGTTTTTCCTTGAACTTCCAAAGCGGCGGAATGCGCGATTGCGTCAACTCCAAGCGCAAGCCCGCTTGTTATAACCATCCCGCGTTTTGCTAAAGGTTTTACTAAAAAAGGAGTTGTTTGCTGACCATAGGAAGAAATTTTTCTGGAACCCACAACTCCAATTCCCGGTTCGTCCAAAATTTCGATGTTCCCTTTATAGAAAAGCACGGGCGGAGCGTCATATATTTCTTTTAAGAGCGCGGGATATTGTTTATCGGTTAAAGTAATCGCGCGTATATTTTCTTTTGCCATTTTTTCTGTTTCTTCATCAGGCGATATATTTTTTCGCTTTGAAATAAATTCTTCCGCCGTTTTCGCGTCAATCCCAGCCTCTATCAATTCTTCAAATGATGCCAAAAAAGCCTTTTCCATGTCGGGAAAATGAGAGCCTAATTTTTTAAACCGAGTCGATCCGACAACGCCGGTTTTTGCAATGGCTATCCAATATTTTAGATCATTATTTATGGCGCGATAATTTTCATTTGACATATTTATTTTGGTTTTACCACAATTATATTTTTTTCTATTTTTTCGATAGGTTCGTGATAGCCTGTTGGATAGTCGCGGATGGCGGAAAAAAAATGATATTCATTATATCTATATTCTTCGCCGCGCCGAGTTCCTGGATCATTTGTAATAAATTCTTTTTTATCCGCGTCATAACCGCGGATAACAAGCATATGCCTTTCAGGTCCAGGCGCGGTATAATAAGGATTTTTAAGTTTTTGTCCATCCATAGGCGCAATTATTGCATTTCCGTTTAAGAGTTCTTTTTTTAGAATTTCTAAATTTATATTTTGTTTGAGTTCCGCATTATCATATTTAAAATATCTTTTAATTATTCTTTCCATTGTATCTTTTGACGAAGTGTCGCGAAAATTTTTATATTCTTTTTTTTCCCATTCAGAAATGGCGGCAAGTTTTATTTCCGCTTCCTGCGGAGTTAATTTTTCTCCTTTTATCCATTTTATAACCATAAGGGAAGATGCTTCTTCGCATGAGTCTTGTTGTCTTGGATCTTTCCAGTCAGCTGTTGGAGCTTGAGATGTGAATGGAATCGTAAGAAGGATGCTGTTATTTTCGCCTGATTTATCCATTGTAAAGGATGCAGAATCGCTTCTGTTAGCTTGCGCAAAAATAGAAGAATTATTTTTAGCTTTATTTTCAGGCGCAGTTTTATCAAGAATGGGATTAGGTAAAATTTCTGTTTGTTTTTTTTTAAATATATATCCATTCTTATTTAATGAATAAAGATATTTTGACGCAGTTAAAGATAAATTATTAGTTTTTATAAAAAATAAATAATAAATGATGACCGCGGAAATAGTGGCGAGAATGGCGATGGAATAATAAAAATATTGTAAAATTTTTATTTTTTTTCTTTCCATAATTCAAGCTGAATATTATTTTTTAAATAAACTTGCTTTCTTGTTTGAATTTCTTATTTCATAATACACTAATTTATATAAAGAGCCAAATTTTTTTAAAATTTTTAGTTCTCTATTGACATAGATATAAAAAGGGCATATAAGGACGAACGATATGTCGAGAGTAACTATTTATACAAATCCAGATTGTATTTATTGCAAGCGCGTTAAAGATTTTTTAAGAAAACACAAAGTTGAGTTTTCTGAAAAAGATGTTTCGCGTTATGAGAAAGCGGCTGAAGAAATGGTGAAAAAATCAGGTCAGCTTTCTGCCCCGGTTATTGTCGCGCGGCTTAATGGAAAAGATAATATTGTGATAGGAACAGATTTTGAAAAATTAAGCGAAATATTGATGGTATAAAATTAATTATTTGGGACTGTTGTTGAATGTCCCTATACATCATTCTGAGCGACGGTGGGGGCAAATAATCATATGGGGCTGTCGCCGAATGCCTCTTTGTCCTAAATTCCCATATTTCGGTCAAATTTCCCAAAAAATTTATTGGCTTAGCTTAGGCTAAACCGCAAAATTTGTTTGAAAAATTATGCCTCGAAATCTGGAAATTTATGACTAAAGGAGCATTCGGCGACAGCCCCATATAGTTTTTTCGTTTAATTACTGGATCCCGTTCGGCTACGCTCAGGGCAAGCTCTTCATTCGCTGTCGCTCATTCAGGATGACGCAAACAAGTCTAATATTTCAACAAGCCCCATTATACAATTGTATTTTTTTTAAAGGTATGATATAAATTTAGTATAAAAATTAAAATATAAAGATTATATTATTCCTGCTTTTTGGTTAATTGCAGGTTTTTTGGTATAAAAAATTGTTCTTTTTTTTGTTGCTCTTTTTTAACTCTGGAGAGAGGGAAAAAAAGGAGAAAATAATGTACGAAATGAAAGAAAGTCATTGGTATTTAGTAGTTCTGAAAATCGCAAAGGAGCAATTTGGCATAAATCCTTTTGTCTTTGCGATTTTTGAGAATAAAAAATTATATTTTCTAAAAAAAGAAGGAAATATAATAAAAAAAGAAATAAACGAATTAGATGATTTTTTTAATAACATTGAAAAAATGGAGGAATTATGGAAGGATAATTTCTCCGTTTAAAGTGATTTGGCTAAATAGCAAAAGTCGGGTGGGGGGGGTATTTAAAAAATATGCCCCCCTTTTTTATTTGCAAAGAATTAGAAGATTATGTATACTTGGGAGTAAAGTTTGGGGTATTGACGAATGCTGTTATCCGTTATTCTTAGCGACGAAGGAACGAATAATTCCCTGTTTTTATCCCTTTAAACAGAAGTGAAAATTAAAATATGAGGGTGTAGAAAAATATTTTTTGTCATTTCGAACTCCGCAAGGCGGGATGAGAAATCGCTTAGATTAGTAAATTTCTAAATTCAATAGATTTTTTCCTACGGTCGAAATGACAAAAAATAGCTTGTAAGATGCTATTATTCTACAGTCTAAAAATAAATAAACATCAATAAATATGCCGCCAAATAAACTGATCGTCCTCTCGGCGCCGACTGGGAGCGGTAAAAATACAATTGCGAATATGCTGATGGAGGAGGATAAGAGATTTGAGGAAACGATTTCATGCACTACGCGCCGGCATAGGGAAGGAGAAAAAAATGCCGTACATTATTATTTCATTAGCGAAGATGAATTTAAAGAAAAAATTAAGAACGAAGATTTTGTTGAATGGGAAAAAGTTCATGACAAATTTTTTTACGGGACTTTAAAAGCGGAAATTGAAAGAATTGTTAAAAAAGGAAAAATTCCGATTTTGGTAATTGAGGTTAATGGAGGAAGGAATATTAAAAAAATATTTCCTGATTCTATTTTAGTTTTTATAAAGCCTAATTCTTTTGAGAATATAGAATCTCGGATAAGAAAACGGGCAAAAATTTCAGAAGAGGAAGTGCGCGCGAGATTAAAAACAGCGAAAAATGAATTAAAAATGTCGAAATATTACGATTGCATAATAACCAATCCGGAGGGACATCCGGAGGAAGCGGTGGAAGAGTTAAAAAATATTATAGAAAAGCATATATGTCTAAAAAAATATTAGTAACAGGTGGCGCAGGTTACATAGGTTCTCATACCGCAGTCGAACTGCAAAAAGATGGTTTTGACATTGTTATAATTGATAATTTAGCTAATTCTGATATAGAAGTTTTAGATAGGATAAAAAAAATAACTGGAGTGAAACCTGAATTTATAAAATTAGATTTAACAGACGATAAAAAAGTGAAAAAGTTTTTTAATGGGCGCAATGATATAGATTCAGTTATACATTTCGCGGCTTTAAAAGCTGTTGGAGAATCTGTGGAAAAACCTTTAATGTATTATAAAAATAATATCTTGGGATTGATTAATTTGTTGGATGGTATTCTATGGTCGGATAATAAAATAAATTTTATTTTTTCCTCGTCCTGCGCAGTTTATGGACAGCCGGATAAGCTTCCCGCTACTGAAAAAACTCCTATAAAAAAGGCGGAGAGTCCATATGGAAATACAAAGCAAATATCGGAAGAGATAATAAATGATGTTGTAAATTCCAGAGATGGGAAAATTCGAGCTGTATTTTTAAGATATTTTAACCCAATAGGCGCCCACGAATCTGGTTTAATTGGAGAACTTCCGAAAGGCGCGCCTTTAAATCTTGTGCCTTATGTTACACAAACAGCTGCCGGCATTCGCGAATATATAAAAGTTTACGGAAATGATTATCAGACTCCTGACGGGACTGGCATAAGAGATTATATACATGTCGTTGATTTGGCAAAGGCGCATACCGCGGCATTGAAACGGCTATTGGAGAATAAAAATAAATTTAATGTAGAAATTTTTAATCTCGGAACAGGCAAAGGAAGTTCCGTGCTTGAAATTATAAAAACATTTGAGCGAGTTAATAATATAAAAGCGTCTTATAAAATTGTAGAAAGAAGACTTGGAGATATTGCAGAGGTTTGGGCTGACGCAAGTTTAGCTAATCGCGAATTAGGATGGATAGCTGAAAAATCGTTGGGAGACGCGCTTCGCGACGCGTGGAATTGGGAGAAGAAGTATAGAGGGATAAATTTATAAATTTAAGCAACTCTCGATTTTTAGCAATCTATTATATTTCGAAAGCCGTTCGGATCTGCAGAGACTGCCTGCCTTTATGTACGGGCAGCCTGCGCCAACAGCAAGATCCGCGATATAAGAATCTTCAGTCTCTCCCGAACGATTGGCAACGAAAGGTATTAAGTTGTTTTGTTTCGCAAGATTTATTGTTTTAATAGTCTCTGATACTGTTCCGATTTGATTTGGTTTTATTATTACTGAATTTGCGGCTTTTAGTCGGACAGCTTTTTTTACTTTTTTATAGTTAGTTACAAGCAAGTCATCGCCAACGATCAATATTTTTTTTCCGAATTTTTCTGTCATTGTTTTAAAACCTTTCCAGTCATTTTCTTCAAATCCATCCTCTATAGAATTGATAGGATATGTATTTATAAGTTTTTCATACCATTCAAGAAGTTTTTTAGTTTTGAGAATTATTTTTTCTCCATTATTATTTTTTATAGTATATTTCCCATTGTTGAAAAAATTAGAGGCCGCCGCATCTATGCCTATTTTTATTTGAGTAAAATTATACCCAGCCTTTTTTATCGCATCAATTATAATTTCGAAAGCTTCTTCATTGCATTTCAGCTTTGGCGCGAATCCTCCCTCATCTCCGACGCTTATAACTTCTCCTTTTTCTTTTAAAATATTTTTTAACGCGTTGAAAATTTCGCCGCCTGCTCGCAATTTTTCCGAAAATGATTTTATGCCAATCGGTTGAATCATAAATTCTTGTATATCTAATCCTGAATCGGCGTGTTTTCCTCCATTTATTATATTGAAAGACGGCGTTGGGATAGTGAATTGAATATATTTTTTTATATTTTCTTTGCAAGAATGCGGGCTTGTTAATGAATAAAAATATTCATAAAGTTCAAAATTTTTCTTTTTCGCTATTGCTTTCGCGAATGCTAAAGAAACTCCTATCGTCGCGTTAGCTCCAAGATTTGATTTATTGCAAGTCCCATCAATATTTATCAATATAGAGTCAAGTTTTTTTTGCGAATTTATATTTTCGCCGACAATTTTTTTCGCGATTTTTTTATTAACATTTTCAACCGCTTTTAAAACGCCTCTGCCGTTATATCTTTTTTTATCATTATCTCTTAATTCAACAGCTTCATAAATTCCGGTTGACGCTCCGCTTGGAACTGACGCGGATGCGATTATTTTTCCTGATTTTAATTCAACTTCGACTGTGGGATTGCCGCGAGAATCTAAAATTTCGTAAGCTTGAAGTTTATCTATTTTCATATAGTTTAGTATATCGCAATGAAACTAATTACGCAATAAGTCTATTATTTACTTAGATCCTGCGTAAAAAATATGATTTTTCGCGCGAGATCTTATAAATGGCGCTGTCGCCGAATGCCTCTTTGTCCTAAATTCCAAGGGCGTGTCGCCAAAAAAAGAAAAAGAGGTAAAATGATCGGCATTTAATGCGTCACATTTTACCTCTTTGATTAGCGCCAGTCGCTTTTTAGAGCAAACGGCGCTTTTTAATAAACAATTTACAGCTGGCGATCAACTACTCGCCTCGCTATTATATGTTAGCAGCCCTTATCGGCGGGCTGGGTGTGCCGTTTATTTTTTAGGAATTATAGAGAACATTACCTCCTCCCCATAATCTCCCCAAGACGAGGAGTGAGTGTAATGAAATTCTATGATTTCGTCCACTTTTACTTCCCAAGTCGCTTCTTCCTCCAATTGAAGCGCTCTTTTTGCTTTTTCAAAATTTTGTCGGAGAACAGAAACCCCTAGTAGTTTAAGGGGCATTTTTTTTCGATCATCAAATATTTTGTCGAAAGTTTTCTCCGGCAAAATCCATAGTTGACAAAAATTATTATTATTTTTCGGATGAGAACAATCGGTTCTCTCCAAAAAATAATTTTTTTCCCAAAAAAGATATCTCCATTCCCCTAATGAGCATGATAGGGAACGGAGATTGTCTAAATATTCTTTAGTTAATTTTACCCCCTCCTTTATTAATAAATCATATTTATGAATTTTTAGTATGTCGGGGTCATCTTTTAAATTGTCACCGACATACTGATAAGATTCTCGGAATTGTTTAACTGCTTCAAAAGCGATTTTTTTATTAGATTTTAATCGTTCAGAAGCATACTCTAACCTATGGCCCCATCCTTTTACTATGGTAAGAACGATTTCTTCATCGTCCCACCATTGTTTTTCAGTCGGGGCATCAGAATCAATAGCATTAATTTTTGCTCTTTTAAGAGCAAATTCTCTGTCATTCTGCAGGTCTGGTGAGGCATATTTTATAGAACTTGAAAACATTTTACATGCATCCATAACAACTTCCGCATCTGCTTTAAATTCTACGGGAACCCGTTCTAATATCTGGGCATCTGAATTAACGGCTTTCAAAACAACCTCGCGGTCGTTTTTAAGCTCCGCAGAAGCATGTAAGTATTGTTGGCTCATAGGATGCGCTAAGGCAATCAGAAGTAAATTTTTATCTTCCCTAAATTTTTTCGGGAGTTTTGCGAAGTTGTCGCCGTCGCTTTTAACAAGGGCTTCAACTAATTTGTAGTCTTCCAACAACACGGGATCAACATGGTCAATCGAAATCTCAAAAAGCCGACATGCCTCAAGGACAAAATCTTTATCCTTCTTTAACCGCGGGGACGCATAAATAAAATTGTGTTCTTTTGAGCAATCCCTTCTGACTGCTTCCAAAATTACCTCTGGATCATCTCTTAATTCCTGAGATGAATACCCCATATAATGCTCATCTATCCGAAGAAGCTGTAATAACATATTTTTGTCAGTTATTAAACCTCCGACAAAATCGGGATAATTTTCATTACATAGGTGATACTTATCTTGCTCGTCAAAACGATCAATGATCATTTTGACTTTGATTCCATTAGAGGAGAATATGCGATCTAATAAATTGGGATATTCATCCTCCTCAACCTTTTCCACATCACAACCTATGATGTTCAAAAAAACCGGTATAGGAATTGCATTTTCCTCTTCTGCAGTTTCTACTTGCAGAAGAGAGTACCAGTCGGTATATCCGTAATTTTGAAGAATTGATACTTCCTTTTTTTCTTCTAAAACTTCAAAAAAACGGATATTTTTCTCTTTGAATTCCGGTTCGATTTTAGAAAAATCTTTCGTAAACATTTTATTTCTCTCTTTCTCCGCCCCTCGCAGAAGGCGGTATTGTTTTGGAACATCTGGAGAGCAGTAGCCCTTTTTGAAATAATATTCAAGGGCTTTCCCTAAAGTATTTTGAGCATTTTTTACCTCATCAGATTTTTGAGGATTATCATGCTCATAAACACTTAGCGCTCTCATAGCTAATTGAATAGAAAGTTGCTTGCGGCCCATCTGGCACCTCCAAGGTTAAGGGTTGACATTATGCACTGCCATCTGGCCAGTGCGGTTTATTAAATTTTCAATGATCTAATAAAAAAGTAAAGCATACTTTAATAATTTTGTCAAGCCTTTACAAATATTTTTTTTGTGATATAAGGCATTCGACAAAATAAAAAAATTAGTTATTAAGCATTAAGTAGTATTAAGCAGATAACATAATATGGCTTAATATTAAATAGTTTTTGTTGAAATAGTATTCATGGGGCTGTCGCCGAATGCTCCTTTAGTCATAAATTTCCAGATTTCGAGGCATAATTTTTCAAACAAATTTTGCGGTTTAGCCTAAGCTAAGGGGTAAGAATTTTTTGGAAAATTTGACCGAAATATGGGAATTTAGGAC
>JAZDNE010000124.1:0-6290 GCA_043800235.1 bacterium
TCCTAAATTCCCATATTTCGGTCAAATTTTCCAAAAAATCTTTTGGCTTAGCTTAGGCTAAACCGCAAAATTTGTTTGAAAAATTATGCCTCGAAATCTGGAAATTTATGACTAAAGGAGCATTCGGCGACAGCCCCAAATGAAACTATGGTTGGTAGCCATAGCAATTGTCGGAGAAATAATATGGTTGCATTATATAAAATTGAATTAACAATGTCAAATAAAAATAGAACCTTTGACAAATAATTTATGAAGTGGTAGAATAAAACAAAGTTTTATGAATTTTAAAATATTGGCAAAAAAAATAATACCTGAAAAGATTTTAAATAGGTTTATTCCATTATATCATAAAATTTTGGCATATTTGGCGGCAATTATTTACCGTTTCCCTTCGGACAAAATGATAATAATAGGTGTTACTGGAACGAAAGGGAAATCTTCCACCACGATTATGATTGCCAAAGTTTTGGAAAAAACAGGCGAAAATGTCGGGTTTGCTTCCACGGCCGGTTTTCAAATCGGCAAAAAAAACTGGATAAATGATAAAAAGATGACGATGCTGGGGCGTTTTCAATTGCAAAAATTATTACGGGATATGTCAGATGCAGGATGCAAATACGCCGTTATTGAAACATCATCTGAAGGCATAAAGCAGTCTCGCCATAAAGGAATCGATTATGATTATTTGGTGTTCACTAATCTGTCGCCTGAACACATTGAATCTCATAAGGGGTTTGATAATTATAAGAAGGCGAAATTGACGATTTTTAAGGAATTGATTGAGAGCAAAAGGAAAGAAATCGGAGGAAAGAAAATAAGGAAGGTAATTGTTGTTAATAATGATGATAAATACGCAAATGAATTTCTTAAAAATAAAGCGGATGTCAAAATCACTTATGCCTTGGAAAATCAAAACAGTTTGATTAAGGCTTCTGAGTTAAGGATAAGTGAAAAAGGAACTGATTTCAAGTTGAGGGAAATGGAAATACATTTGCGTTTGGCGGGCGGATTTAATGTTTATAACGCATTGGCGGCAACCGCGATAGGCTTGGAAGAAGGATTGGATATGGATAAAATTGCGGCAGCTTTGGAAGAAATAAAGGTTATTCCAGGAAGAATGGAATTTATAAATGAAGGGCAGGATTATTTTGTGGTTGTGGATTACGCTCATGAGCCTTCCTCGATGGAGCAAGTTTTTAAAACATTAAAGGTTCTTTCCGAAGCAAAAAAAATAAATAGGATAATACATATTTTCGGATCTTGCGGCGGAGGACGAGATAAAAGCAAGCGTCGAATTTTAGGCAGAATATCTGCTAAAAACGCTGATATTTCCATAATTACAAATGAGGATCCTTATGATGAAAAGCCAGAGGATATAATCGAGGAGATTAAAAAAGGCGTTTTGGAAGAAAAAAATTTGGAGGATTTTAATTTATTTGCTATAATTGATAGGAAGGAATCTATAAGAAAAGCTTTTGAGCTTGCGGGTAAAAATGATTTAGTTTTAATTACAGGCAAAGGATGTGAGCAAACAATGTGCGTGAAACAAGGGAAACAGATACGATGGGATGATAGGGAAACGGCAAGAGAGGAAATTAAAAAATTAAGCAGTTATGGTAATAATTTATAGATTCAATGTATATTTTGCGGGGAATGGTAAAATATAAAAAAATGCAAGTGTATAACTTGTGGATACTATAAAGGAAATTTTTAGACATCTGATTTTTTAGCTGAAATTAGCCAATTTTGGTAGGGTAAGTTTGGCTTGACATATTTATAATTATTTGTTAATATCTTTTTATAATACAAAAAATAAATATCATTGAAATATTCGACTGCTCGATTGCGACATAATAACAATCGAAATTTTTGACAATAACGCGTAAAAAATTAAGAAAGAATAAAAATTATAAGAGGGATGGATATTAAACCCTTTCTTTTTAATTAACCCTAACTCAATCTCAAAGAGCGAACAAAGAAATATTGTATGTTTAATGAGATGCCCTAATTTTGCTATGATGAACAATTTTATCACACATCTAAATTGGGCGGGGATAAAAAAACTAAATAATTAGATTTAAAAAAAGATCCTTTTAATAGGTATTTTTTTGTTTACTAAAATATAATCGGGTCATAGAATTATTTTTATTTTATGCGCCGAAATTTATCTTATGCAAATATCTCAACGAAAATCTTTTAGAAAAGAACGTTGGCCGAAGTCGTTTGAATTCCCAAATTTAATTGAGGTCCAAACAGACTCTTACCAATGGTTTATTAAAGAAGGTCTGCGGGAATTATTAGAAGAGACTTTTCCGATCAGAGATACATCAGATAGAGGGCTTGAATTAAAATTTGTCGAATATTATTTTGACGAGCCTAAATTTAATGAAACTGAAAGCAAAAATAGGAATGCGACTTACGAGTCTCCGCTTAGAATAAAAGTTTCTTTACAAGACAGCAAAGGGTTAAAAAGGGAACAGGAAGTTTATTTGGGCGATTTCCCTTTAATGACGGATCGTGGAACTTTTATAATCAATGGAATTGAAAGAGTTGTAATTTCGCAGATTGTAAGGTCTTCTGGGGTATTTTTCTCTTATGATTTATTTAAAGATAAAAAATATTATAACGCGAAAATAATTCCTAATCGCGGAGCATGGCTTGAGGTAGAAACAGATTTTAATAATGTTATTTGGGTTAAAATAGATCGAAAAAGGAAAGCCGCAATAACAAGTTTATTCAGAGCTTTCGGGTATTCAAGCGATGAAGAAATTTTTAGATTATTTGAGGATGTGGAAAAAGAATCTGAAATTAAATATATTGAAAATACTATTGCGAAAGACGCATCCAAAGATATGGACGAAGGTTTAAGAGAGGTGTATAAGCGCATTCGTCCAGGAGATTTAGCTTCCGCGGATAACGCAAAAGGACTAATTTATGCAATGTTTTTTAATTTTGATCGCTATGATTTTGGAAAAGTCGGTCGTTATAAATTAAATCAGAGATTTGGAGGAAGTCTAAAATCGAAGGATATAAACGCAAAAGAAAATCGAATATTCAGCAGGGATGATTTAATAAATATTATAAAGCAAATAATTCGATATAATATAACACAAGAAGAAGCGGATGATATTGATCATCTCGGCAATAGGCGCATAAGAGCTGTCGGCGAGTTAATTCAAAATAAATTCAGGGTAGGGCTTACTAGAATGGAAAGAATAGCTCGCGATAGAATGAGCACTTTGGATTTAGAAAGTATGACGGCGTCAAAACTTATTAACGCGAGACCTGTTATAGGAGTTGTGAGGGAATTTTTTATGTCCAGTCCTTTGTCGCAATTTATGGATCAGACTAATCCTTTAAGCGAACTTGAACATAAACGGAGAATTTCAGCCTTAGGTCCCGGAGGAGTTTCGCGCGAACGAGCGGGATTTGATGTGCGCGATGTGCATACAACTCATTATGGAAGAATTTGTCCAATCGCAACGCCAGAAGGACCGAATATCGGTTTAGTGGGTCATTTATCAAGTTATGCGAGAGTTAATGAATATGGATTTATTGAAACTCCATATAGAATTGTTAAACATGATGTTAAAAATAAAGCCAATTTAACCGAAGGAGAAATTTTAATAGAAGATATAAAGGAATTAAAATTAAAGACAGGCGATAAGATTACAAAAGAAATCGCGAAAAAATTGGAAAATTTGTCGGAAAAAATAAAAACTGTGCCTATAAAACCGAGAGTTACCGATGAGGTTATGTTTTTAGACGCTTTCGAAGAAGAAAAATATATTAGCACTGCGGCTACTACAATTATTGATGAAGACGGATATTTTAAAACATCAAAAGCAGAAGTTAGATATCATGGACAGCCTGATATTTCCAGAGTTGAGAATATAGATTTTATGGATGTGGCACCAAACCAGATCGTTAGTGTCGCGACTTCTTTGATTCCGTTTTTAGAACATGATGATGCTGTGAGAGCTTTAATGGGAACAAATATGCAGAGGCAAGCTGTTCCATGTATTTTGCCTGAAGCGCCTATTGTGGGAACGGGCATGGAAGCGCAAGCGGCAAAAGATACAGGGCATGTTATTATTAGTAAAACTGACGGTAAAATTATAGAAGTTGACGCTTCGAGGATTCAAGTCCTTTCAGATAATGGGAAAATTGAAACTTATAATTTAAATAAATTCGTAAGATCAAATATATCCACATGCATTAACCAGCACCCTTCTATAGGGAAAGGAGATAAAGTAAAAAAAGGCGATATACTTTCTGACGGCGCGGCTATTGAAAAAGGAGAACTTGCTCTTGGGCAAAATGTTTTAGTGGCTTTTATGCCGTTTGAAGGCTCTAATTATGAGGATGCCATTATTTTTTCTGAAAGATTAGTTCAAAAAGATTATTATACTTCAATTTACATAGAAGATTATATGATAGATGTGAGAGACACGAAGTTAGGACCTGAAATAGTGACATCTGATATCCCGAATATAGGAGAAGAAAAACTTAAAGATTTGGACGAGGAAGGAGTAGTGAGGATAGGAGCTAATGTTTCCTCTGGAGATATTTTAGTAGGAAAAATTACTCCAAAAGGAGAGACGGAACTTTCCGCTGAAGAAAAATTACTCCGAGCTATTTTTGGAGAAAAAGCAAGAGATGTTAGAGATACTTCTATGTATTTAGAACATGGCGAGCATGGGAAAGTTATAGGAATTAAAGTTTTTTCAAGAGACGAGGGAGATAAGTTGTCGGCTGGCGTTATTAAAAGCATACAAGTTACAATCGCGAATTTGCGAAAAGTTCAAGTTGGGGACAAAATGGCGGGACGACATGGAAATAAAGGCGTGATTTCAAGAATAGTTCCAGTAAGCGATATGCCGTTTACTAAAGATGGACGCCCTGTGGATGTAATTCTCAGCCCTCTTGGAGTTGTGTCTCGTATGAATTTAGGACAGATTTTAGAAACACATTTAGGATTAGCAGCCCATAAATTAGGATATAAAGTAAAAACTTCGGTTCTTAATGGCGCTAAAGAAGAATCAATAAAAGAAGAGCTTAAAAAAGCAGGATTTTCT
Source organism: bacterium (assembly GCA_043800235.1). GTDB lineage: Bacteria > Patescibacteriota > Patescibacteriia > JAZDEU01 > JAZDEU01 > JAZDNE01. The sequence continues at coordinate 5,079 of JAZDNE010000124.1, forward strand.
GAAGATGGGAAAATGCAACTTTATAATGGAAAAATGGGGGAACCATTTGATCAGAAAACGACAGTAGGATATATATATATGATGAAACTCAATCATATGGTTGAGGATAAAATCCATCAGCGATCGATAGGTCCTTATTCCCTTATAACACAACAGCCTCTTGGCGGAAAAGCGCAGTTTGGCGGTCAACGTTTCGGAGAAATGGAAGTTTGGGCGTTGGAAGCATATGGCGCCGCGCATACTCTTCAAGAAATTTTGACTATTAAATCTGATGATATGCAAGGCAGAAGCAAAGCGTATGAGGCTATTATTAAAGGAGAGAAAATTGAGAATTTAAATATGCCTGAATCGTTTAATGTCCTTGTCCGCGAGCTCAAGGGATTAGGAATTGATGTGGAACTTGTCGGAGGAAAGAGTTTAAAGGAAGCGAATGAGGCAAAAGAGGGGAAAGATTGTGAAGAGAAGAATAAATTAGAAATTGGAACTTAGAAATCGGGAAATTTTACAGAAATTTAACTTATAAGAATATGGAAAATTTGGTTACAACATTTATAGCGGCGGGAGTTGTAATAAAGAAAGACGCTAAAAAAATCAATAGAGAAGCTGTAGAAATAGCTAAAATAGTGGCTGAAAAATATAATCCTGAAAAAATTATTCTTTTCGGCTCTGTCGCGCGCGGAGAAGTTAGAAAATACAGCGATATAGATCTTTGTATTATTAAAAATACAAGATTGCCGTCGCATAAAAGGATTTGGAAAGTTTATGAACTGCTTAGAGGATATGAGTATAAATATGGTCTTGAGCCGATAGTTTTTACGCCAAAAGAATTTAGCGAGAGAGAAAAATACGAAAATTATTTTATTCGCAATATACTAAAAGACGGCAAAATTTTATATGAAAGATAGCAAAGATCACAAAGATTGGATTAAAAAAGGCGATGAAGATTTTAAAGTCTCCAAGCTTTTATTCAAAGAAAGCGATTTTATGGATACAGTTGGTTTTCATCTTCATCAAGCGATAGAAAAATATCTAAAATGATTTTTATTGCTGAATAGCCAAAATTATCCTTTAATGGGGCTGTCGCCGAATGCTCCTTTAGTCATAAATTTCCAGATTTCGAGGCATAATTTTTCAAACAAATTTTGCGGTTTAGCCTAAGCTAAGGGGTAAAAATTTTTTGGAGAATTTGACCGAAATATGGGAATTTAGGAC
>JAZDNE010000125.1:0-6059 GCA_043800235.1 bacterium
CACCCATGGCGGAATCAATTTTTGTTTAATAAAGTAAGAAATCAGCAACCTGTTTTTATAGAAAAATAATCAATAATTAAGCAGGGTATGACATTTCTATTTGGCTCAAAGTATGACATTTCTATTTAGCCTTGACAATGCAATAGTATTGACAATAGTAAATTTTATGTGTAAACTAAATTTACGCTTTACTTTATTTAAAATTTATTCTCAATGACCCAAGTTGCAAAAAAATTTGTAACGGATTTTCTGTGAAAATTTATCCATTTAAAATTCTTGTTTCTTTTTTTTCCCGCAATTGCAAGATAATGGCGCGTCTTCATTAGAAATATCCTCATAGAGAAACTTTATTATGATTTACGAACTGCTCTACATCATTCCAAACAAATACAGCGAAATTGAGGCAAAAGAAATTCACTTAAAAATAATAGAATTAGCGAAAAAACAAGGATTGGAAATTATCAATGAAGAAAATTTAGGAACTAAAAAACTTGCCTATCCAATAAAACAATCTTATTTTGGTTATTATTTATTAGTCCATTTTAAGTTTGAAGATGCTGATAATCTCTTATCCTTTAACCAAAAATTAATTATAATGCCAGAAGTTTTGCGTTCTCAAATTATTAAATACAAAGAATTACCTAAAAAAACAGACATTTTAAAATTTAATCAGGCAGAAGCGAGTATTGAAACAGTGGAATCTATATTAAAGGAAGAAACAAATGAAGAGGAAAAAGAAATAAAACCTATAATTACAGCAGAAACAAAGCCAATTATAGAAGAACTAAAAATAGAAGAAAAATCTAAAGACGAAAGAAAAAAAATTAATCTTAATGACCTTGATAAAAAAATCGATGAATTATTAGAAAATGTGGATGGATAAATATTTTTTTATCCAAATATTACTCTTAAATATTCAGACATCGTAAATTATATTCAAATAATCAAACTGGATATAATTCGATGATTTAGATTATATTTTATGGACCTAAATAAAGCCATGATAATCGGGCGTCTCACACGAGATCCTGAAATAAAAACAACGACAACAGGACAAAGTGTCGCTTCTTTTTCTGTTGCAACAAGCTTTAAATGGAAAGATGCAAATGGCGTAATGCAGGAAAAAACAGAATTTCATAATGTAGTTGCATGGAGAAAACTTGCGGATATCTGTTCTCAATATTTAACAAAAGGAAAAAAAGTTTATATAGAAGGTCGATTGCAAACAAGAGATTGGGTAGGACAAGATGGGTTAAAAAGATATAGAACTGAAATTATAGCGGATAATATGATAATGTTAGATAATCCAAGGACGGACGGACAAGCATATTCGTCCGCTCCTCCGCAATCAACTGCGCAAAATCCTCAAGAAATTCCAGCTTCTTCAGACGGACAAGTCACTGAAGAAGAAATTCGAGTTGAAAATATACCATTTTAAATTTTATAATCTTTAATAAAATCGATTCCATTATGCGATTAATTATACCTTATTCGCATACAGACTATAAAAATTATATCTATTCTTCTTTAAATTACTAATAAGATAATGAACGCGTATAATTTTAATACTCTGATCGAAAAAATAATATGAAATCAAATACTTATACTTATAGAAATGATCATCAAAAATCAAAGCCTGTTATAAAAGATAAATTCTGTTTTTTTTGTGTAAACGGAATTAGGCAAATAGACTATAAAGAAACTTCCTATTTAAAAAAATTTATGACTCCTTATGGAAAAATTGCGCCAAGGAGAAGAATTGGAACATGCGCAAAGCACCATAGACAACTCACAACTGCAATCAAACGCGCGAGAATAATGGCTTTACTTCCATTTACAAGATAAATTTACAATTTTTTCTTTTAACTAATTTGGCGTAAATTTTAAAATTTAAAAAATTTTTCCTTGAAAATCTGAAAATTTCGTAACGAAACTACTTACGCAACAAGTCTAATACTTGATTTATTGCGCGCCACATAAAAACATAGACAATTAAGAGGACATGCTATGTTCGTACATCTGCTATCAGGCAGTTTAACATTTTTGTTGTTCGGAAAAGTTTTTAATTTCGAGGTCGCCAGAATATATTTATTGCTTGGATCTTTTTGTGGTCTTGTTCCCGATATAATTAGCCATATTCTGTCCCCAAAAGTAAAATTCAACAAATGGTATCATACGCATAGAGATAATTTTTCTCATTCAATCTTTTTTCCTACCATAGTGTTGCTCGTTGCGTTTATTCTTAATTCCAATTTTGGAATCATGATAGCCGTAACTATACTAACCCATCCTTTTCTTGATCTGTTTGGAATTGGTTGGGGCGTCAAGCTGTTTTATCCGTTCAGTAATAATATTTACAAAATGTTTTACAGAGGAATGGTATTAACAGTTTGGAATCAAAGAGAAGTTGATGCTGAAGTTGAAAAATTCGGCGATAATAATTGGGTCAGGAACATTTATTTCAAGCCTAACTTCGTCGGGGTATCAGAATGGTTATCACTAATAGGATTTCTCCTGCTGGTAATCGCAAACTAATAAAAAGTTACTCGCGGACTCATTGAGAACCACGAGCTTTTTTCATTTCAAAAAATCATCGCCTATGGACATCACACTATGAAAGCGCGCTTAGAAACTAAGAAAAATTGATGAGTAGCGAAGTTTTGCAGTTTAGGAAAACAGATGTATCAGTAGATACGAAGAGGATTTTACTAAACTAAAAACAAGCTAATCGCAATTTTTATGGGCGTGTTGCTGAATGTGCTTTTTTGCAAAATTCTGAAATTATACCAATATATCCACTCCTATTATTTTTCAATATATACCTCTAATTTTTCCTTCAACTCTTCCTGGGTTCTAATTCCAACTAACTTTTCCACTACTTTTCCACTTTTAAAAATAACCATAGCTGGAATACTCATTATTCCGTATTTTTCAGCAAACTCTGGATATTCATCAATGTTAATCTTTCCAATTTTTATATTTTTCCCTTCCATTTCTATAGCTAAATCTTTAATTATTTGACCCATAACTCTACATGGACCACACCAAGGAGCCCAAAAATCAATAAGAACTAGCGTACTACTTTTTAATTCTTTCTCAAAGTTTTCTTTTGTAAAAATTATTTCCGACATATTTTTATTAGATTATTTCACGTGAAATAATCTTAATTTAAACTCTTTATATGCAAGTATAGACATGACCTTATGAAAATGAGCTTATAACCTATAGAAAACAGCTAAATAGTAAAGTTTTGCAAGTTTTAGAAAAACCGCAAATGTATCAGCAGATACGAAGAGAATTTTCCTAAACAAAAAACTAACTATTCGCAATTTTTACAGTTTATGAAGTGTATAGTCATAATATTATGTCTATAAGCCATTGTTTCTAAGAAACTATCCAGAAAATCTCTTTTAAGGGACTGCCGCTGAATGCCTCTTTGTCCTAAATTCCCATATTTCGATCAAATTTTCCAAAAAATTTCTTTCCCTTAGCTTTGGCTAAACCGCAAAATTTGTTTGAAAAATTATGCCTTGAAATCTGGAAATTTATGACTAAAGAAGCATTCAGCGAAAGTCCCTTTATAGAAAAAATGAAATTTTCGGACAATTTCTTATGAAGCAAGAGATATTAAATTATTTCACGTGAAATAATAAATTATCGCATCATTTAAAAATAAATATCTTTTTAATATACTACTTCAAATTAAACATTTTATAATCGTTTAAATTATTTTTATAGAATTTACAAATTTTTATTAAATTAAACCAAATTTTAGTTCGATATTTTACGACAGTCCATTAATGCCACATCATTTTACACAAAAAAATAAATTAAAGTATAAAGAGACTAATGCTGAATAACAAAATTTACAATTTTTAATTTTTTTTTGCTTAATAAAGCCTAAAAAATTTCATAATTTTGTAAAAAATTACATTTGACAACACACTAATAAAACTTATTTTATAAAAATAATTATCTAATTATTTACGACATTTTTTAATAACTATTTATCTTAATAGAATAAATATCCTGTCATTATATAGTTTTTTAAATAATTATTTCATGTGAAATAATTATTTAATATTTTACGACGCTTATCTATTATAAGAACAAATTTTATTACCATTATTAAAAATTTAGCAGATTGGCAATAACTAAAACTATGCCAGCGCCAAATAAACACCCTGCCATTTTTCCAACTGCAGATTTAAGCATTGTTCTTTCTTCTGCTACTAATTGCAATCTCAATTTTTCAGCAAAGTAACCTTCAAAAATGCCAGCTATGCCGTCTGTTATAGCATTACCAACAACGCCACCCAAGATTGCTCCAGCTACACCGGCAAAATGACCGCCAAAAATTGCCAAAATAGCTAAAATTCCGTTATCTATTAACCCAAAAACAATATCCGGCTGGATTGATCTTAGCTTTATCTTGAAATACAAAAGAGAAAGTAAACAAAGTATAGCGAGAATAATTAAAATTATACCTACCCAACGAGCCTTATTAACAAAGAAAACACTGACTGCCGCAATAATGATACAAAGAGTGATGATGTTTAAAATAGATAAAATAAAATTTTGGCGCATATTATAAAAAATAAAATTTGTTCATTATGGGCTCGCGGAGCGATGTATGCAAGTGTTATTTTGCTCACCATTTGCATGTATAAGAAACTTCGCCGAGTTCCTTATTATTGAGGAGGCAAAATTTGGGTGAAAGAAAAAGTTCAACTGCTGAAAATTATTAACGCGCTTTTTCTTGAATCTAATACATGCTGTTAGGCGATGCAATTCTTGAAAATTCATTCCTTATTAGAAATTTTTATTTCCCTGTTCGTAAAATCCAAAACCTTAAAATTATTTTTTTGCAGATATTCTTCTGTTACATCATAAAGCACTGGAGCAAAATTTGTAGTAATTTTTTCAATTTTTTCCACCTTACCATTGATTTTTGTTTCTTTGTAGATTTCATTATACCTAAAATATTTTTGACCTCTTTTGACGAAAAAATGATTTTTTTCAAAAACATAAAATTTTTCCGGTATTGGGCGAGGGCATAGTATTTGTCCTTTCAAATGATTATCGGTGAGCCATATTTTTAATTGTAATGGATATGTTGATGTGTTTTTTGCTTTCAGATCAATGAAATTATATAAAATCGTCGCACCACTGCCAAATGGCAAAGTTCTGCCTGAATCTGGGAAAACATCCATTGAATGATGATGCCTTTCTACTACCTCAACTGGTGTATGTAAAAAAATCCAGTAAAGAAAATTGGATAATTGGCATAGTCCGCCACCAACTCCTTCAATAACTTTGCCGTTTGATAGTAGCATTCCATCAACATATCCATTTTCATATTTTGGCTTACCAATAATATTCCAAAGCGAAAAAACATGATTTGGCTCTATCACAACGCCATTTAGTCGCTGGATTGCTTGTTTCAAGTTTATAATTTTTTGCTCCTGTAGCTTTAGATCACTATCTCCAAGCCTGCGTCTTAAAACCGATTGATGTCTGGCTACCACACAATCAAAAAAATCATTTTTTCTTTCGTATTTAATTCTAAAATCGAAAAAATTTTGTATATCTCTATTTAAATGACGCAAAAAAATTATTGGCTTTTTCAAGAACGGATATTTTCTGGAAATAGCAATTCTTTTTAGATTTTCATAGTTGTAGATACGCTCGGCGATTTCTTTTTCTATTTTCATCATAATTGATTAATTGTACAGGAAAGGAAATAAAAATTTCATTTCAATATAGAATTTTTAAGAATTATTTTGCATAATGGTAGGATATGCGAAGCCTTTGAGACTCGCGAAGCGATGTATGCAACGAAGTTGCAGACATAGCGAGAACAAGACGCAAAGGTTTGGTATTATTTGACTTTAGTATACGAGTGGTGAATGCCCAAAATCAAAAACTCCTTATTATTTTATTGTTTTTCCGTATGCCATTTTTAGCAAGTTCACAATCAATTCTTTATTTTTTGATAAATCTTGTTTTGATACTCTTATTCTGTATCTATTCCATTTATTATCATATTCCATCAAATC
>JAZDNE010000127.1:0-9803 GCA_043800235.1 bacterium
CCTCTTTGTCCTAAATTCCCATATTTCGGTCAAATTTTCCAAAAAATTTATTGGCTTAGCTTAGGCTAAACCGCAAAATTTGTTTGAAAAATTATGCCTCGAAATCTGGAAATTTATGACTAAAGGAGCATTCGGCGACAGCCCCATTTGGGGAGTGCGGAGTCATAGTGTGATGTCCATATGGTTATATCCCATCTTCCAGCCGGATATATTGCGGCGCGGATGGCTGAAAAAAAATATTGGAAAGATTTTAGCAAAAAACAAGTTTTATGGCTTTATGCCATATTGCTTTTTTTTAGTGTTTGTCCTGACTTTGATTTAGTATATTTTTGGTTTATAAATGGAATGAATTCTCATAGGGAGTTTTTTACGCACTCGTTATTTTTTTACGCAATGTTGGGTTTAGGCGCGTTCAGTATAGTAAAAATAATTATTTATGCCACGGAGCAAAAATGCGACAACGAACAAAAAAAGCGCTCAGAGGATAAATTTATTAGATGGATTTCATACTCTATTATAATAGGAGCAATAACTCATCTCGCGCTTGATTCAATTCTTTCATCTGTCGGCTGGGCTTGGCCATTTTACGCAAATCCTATCGGTTTGCCTATTTTTGATATTTATTTTATTTGGATAAAAGATTATTATTTTCCGCTTTTTGTTTCTATAGAATTGGCGGCGGTTACATTCGCTTTTTATGCGTTAGTTTGCGCGAAAGCAAAAATTAAATTGCGCGAAAATTTTTTTTATGCTTTGCCTGTTATTTTTTTTCTTGCGGCGGTATTTTTATCGTTTTCCGCGAAAAATTTTTTTTATATGCCGCCAGATATTGGAAATCGTGATTTTGACGGAGATAGCATTAGGAATGAAGCTGATTTTGACGCTGATAATGATGGGATTGAAAATTTTTATGATATGGACGCTAATAGAAACGGAGTAAATAATAAGGATGAATTTATATCTGAAGCGAAAAAAATGGTTGGCGTTTTTACATGGGAGGGGAATAAATTTTTGGGATTAATTTTGAAGTTAGGTTTGATTTCCGACGCGGCTATTCTGCGCGTATCTTTAGAAAAAGCGGGGATTTTTTTAAGAGAAGAGATGAATAATGATTTTATATTAAATCCCATTCAATATAATGATACGGCATACAATTATAATTTTTCGAATAATCCGGAGAATGTTTATATTTTTTTAAAAAATAAGAAAAGTTTAATTTGCGAGGGGATGGAGGAAATAAAAGTTTGTTTATTTCAAAAAGGGGATATAATTTTTTATGGAGATAATTTTAATCATCTTGCGATTGTCGTTGATAAAAATAAAAATGATTATAGCGTTATAGAGGCGGGCAGGCATTATAAGAAAACAATAATTCTTAAAAAAGCTGAGATGGAAAAATTATATGGATTTCCGCGCGCGGCGGCGAGATTGCCTTAAAATTTTTACTTCGTCTCGTTTGAAATTTGAAAAATTTCGTAACGAAATTTAGCAGGGGATAAGTCTATTCTGCAAAAATTTCAATTGAGAAATTTTTAAAAAAATGCTAATATAATAATATGTCTATTGATAAAATAAAAATTGAAGAGATCGCAAAACTTGCAAGAATTAAATTGAGCGATGTTGAAAAAGAAAAATATGCGGAGCAATTCGCTTCTATTTTAGAATATTTTGAGCAATTAAAGGAAGTTGATACTGAAAATATAGAAATTTTTGATAGCGCTGATTCGATAGAAAATATTACGAGGGAAGATATTGTAAAAAAATGTGATAAAAAAATTACAGACGCGATTTTAGATGAGATCCCGGATAAAAAAAATAAATTTATGAAGGTTAAAAAAGTGTTATAAATAAATTCTTAAATTAAAAATTAGAAAACATTTTTCCGCCAATTCTATACATGAGATATAAGAAAGATATTTTAAAAGAAAATTATAACAACCCTTATTATCCAAAAAAAGAAATTAAGATAAATAAAACAGCGATATTATTTGTGATTTTTTTTGTGTTGATTTTTTATTGGGGATATCTTGTTTTTTATTCTCCTTGTTTTAAAATTAAAAATGTTTATGTCAATGATTTAGAATATATTGAAAAAAATGAAATTATAGATATTGTTTATGAACGGATGAAAAGAAGAAAATTTTTTATATTTAAGGAAGATAAAATTTTTTTTATAAATAAAAAAGAGCTTAAAGAAGAATTTGAAAATAAATTCTTAATAGACGAAGTGAAAATAAATAATTTAGGATTGAATATTTTGGATATATTTATAAAGGAAAGGATATCTTGTTTTACTTGGATTACAAATGACAAATATTATTATTTAGATATTGAAGGCAATATTAAAAATGAAATTTTTCCTAATGAGGCGAATAGAAATTTTCCGATAATTTATGACGGCAATAATAAAGAAATTTTTTTAGATGACGGCAATCGTAATGTTATAGAAAAAAAGGAAATTACAAAGTTGATAAAAATAATTGAAGAAATAAATAAAAATACTGATTTTGAAATTATTTCTTTTAAATATTTTAACGGTAATACGCGCGAGGTTTATGCGAAAACAAATAAAGGGTATGAAATTTATTTTGATTTAAAAAAGGATATAGCGGAGCAACTTGAAAAGCTCTATATTTTATTGGAGCAGGGATTTAACAATATGGAAGTTCCGCTTGAATATATAGATTTAAGATTTTTAGAGAGAGTATATTATAAATAAACCTATTTTTCAAAAAATGAAAGGATATAAACGCAAATAATAATTTTTTAAAATTTAGTTGCTATGAAAAAAATTTTGCTAAATAATAAAAAATTCAACCTACGCGATTTTAATTTTCGTTTTTGGCGCGAATGGTTAAATTTGTCGCAAGATGCGGCTGTTTATATTGTAGTTATCGGCATCGCCTTGATCGCAGGATTATCTTATTTCATTATTCAAATAAATTCTATTCCAAAGCTTCGTTTTATTCCGTACAATTTGAATTATACGCCGAGAAAATAAAAAATTTGGACATTATGGGACTGTCGCCGAATACCTCTTTGTCCTAAATTCCCATATTTCGGTCAAATTTTCCAAAAAATTCTTACCCCTTAGCTTAGGCTAAACCGCAAAATTTGTTTGAAAAATTATACCTCGAAATCTGGAAATTTATGACTAAAGGAGCATTCGGCGACAGCCCCATTATATTTTATAGGCTTTTCTGTCGGAAAATTCTTCCTGTTTGCCTTTATTCCATGAATTAACAGGACGAAGATACCCAGAAACGCGCGAATAAACCTCGCATTTCTGTCTTTGCATGCAATTTTGCGGCATAACGGCAGTTTGATCTTGATTTGTGGATGATGGTTGTTGTATTGTGGTCATACATTTGGAATAATTTTAATTTTGACATTTGTTTTTTTTTGGTTTTTTGGATGTTGTAAAAAATTTAATTCTGCTTTTTATATCCCATCTCTTCATCGCAAATAGGACAATAAAAATGTTCGCCGGGAATATAGCCATGCTTCGGACAGATGCTAAATGTGGGAGTAATAGTAAAATACGGCAAATGAAAATTTTCGGCAATTTTTTTAACTAATTTTTTTGTCGCCTCTTTTGATGGCATTTTTTCTCCGATGTACCCATGGAGAACAGTTCCGCCAGTATATTTAGTCTGCAAATCATCTTGAATTTTCAGCGCTTCAAAAAGGTCTTCAGTATAATTTACGGGAAGATGCGTTGAATTTGTATAATAAGGTTCCGCTCCATTTTTTATATTTGGTTCATTCGCGACTATAATATCAGGATATTTTTTTTTGTCAATTTTTGCCAGCCGATAACTCGCGCCTTCTCCCGGAACTGATTCCAGATTATATAAATTATTAGTTTCCTCCTGATATTTAGCAATTTTTTTAAGCATAAAATCCATAACTTCCAAAGCGAATTTTTTTCCTTCAGGTTCCGCAATGTTTTTCCCCATAAAATTTAAAAGCGACTCATTCATCCCGATCGTTCCAATAGTAGAAAAATGATTTTGCCAGTAATTTCCAAATCGTTGTTTTATGCCGGATAAATAATGTTGCGCGTAAGGGTAAAGACCTTCTTCGGTTAATTTTTCTAATATTTTTCTTTTAATTTCAAGGCTTTTTTTGGCTAAATCCATTATTTCCTCAAGCCGTTTAAGGAATTTTTCTTTTGTTTTTTCAATATTTTTACCTTGTGAAAGATATCCAATCCTTGGGAAATTGATAGCTACGACTCCAACGCTCCCTGTTAGCGGATTTGCGGCAAATAATCCCCCTCCCCGTTTACGAAGCGCGGTATTGTCGAGTCTTAATCGACAGCACATACTCCTTGCGTCGTCTGGATCCATATCAGAGTTTATAAAATTTGAAAAATAGGGGATGCCGTATTTTGAAGTCATTTCAAAAACTTTGTCGAAAACAGGAGAATCCCAATCAAGATTTTTTGTTATATTGTATGTTGGAATAGGAAAAGTAAAAACTCTCCCTTTCGCGTCTCCTTCCATCATAACATCGCAAAATGCTTCGTTAAACATGTTTATTTCTTTTTGAAATTCTTTATATTTTTCTTTTTGCGGTTTTCCGCCAATAATCACCGTCTCTTCCCCGACAATTTTTGTGGGCGTTATATCCATAGTTATGTTTGTAAATGGCGTTTGAAAACCTACTCGCGTCGGAACATTTACATTGAATAAAAATTCCTGCAAACATTGTTTAGTCGCCGCATAATCTAAATTGTCGTATCTTATAAAAGGAGCGAGATATGTGTCGAAATTAGCGAATGCCTGAGCTCCCGCGATTTCTCCTTGCAATGTATAAAAGAAATTTACGACTTGTCCTAACGCTGTTCGAAAATGTTTAGGCGGTTTTGACTCTATTTTTCCTTGCACTCCCCCAAACCCTTGAAGAAGTAATTCTTTTAATTCCCATCCGCAACAATAAGGAGCTAAAATTGATAGATCATGAATATGTATATATCCTTCTGAATGCGCGTCTCTTATTTCTTGCGGATAAACTTTATAAAGCCAATATCGAGCAGAGACCGCGGAAGATATATAATTATTCAATCCTTGCAAAGAATAAGCCATATTGCTATTTTCTTTTACTCTCCAGTCTAATTGTTTTAAGTAGCCGTCGACTAATTCGTCAGAATTGATAATTGATTCGAATTCGCGGAGTTTTGTATGTTGGTCGCGATATAAAATATACGCTTTAGCCGTTTTTATCCACCTGTTTTTAATTAAAACTTCTTCCACTATATCCTGAACTTCTTCAACTGCTGGAATTGATCGATGATGAAATTTTTGATTCAAGATTTTTACCACTTCATCAGAAATATTTTCAGCTTCTTCAATTTTTTCTTCTTCTCCAACCGCTTTTACAGCTTTTAGGATAACTTCTGTTATTTTATTTTGATCAAATTCAGCAATTCTTCCGTCCCTTTTTCTTATTTGAGAAATGGAATTTTTTTCGTAAGTCATAATTTTGAAATATAAATAAAAAAATCGCGCAATTAACGAGTTTAAGTTTAATTTTCTTAAAGCCTTAAGAAGTTATGGAGCGCAGATTTGGAGCGTGATGTCTATATATATGAAATAGTTATTCAAATATGGCAGTCCTCTTCAAATTTTAAAAATTATTTTATAAAATAGCTTGCTTTTGCGAAAAATATATAATTATTTAATCTGACTGTGATTTTTCCTAATGAAAATTGTTGTTTCTTTTTTTTATTATAGCATACCTTTAATAGCCGAACAAGCGTTTTATTTAGGGTTAATTTTATCTTTTCCACAGCCATGTCGCTGTCTAAATAAATTTTTAAAAATATGCAAGACAAGAGGGCGAAAAAGAATAGTTTCAGTTTAAAAATCGCGCTACGAGTTTTTTAGCAGCGATGATTTATATATATGAGGTTTATATGGTTTTAGGCGGATAACTATTCCTTGCCAATCTTTGCGATATAATTGTTTAATAAAATGAGTTTGATCATAACCAAGACATATTACGGCAGGTTTGTATTTTCTAATAGCGGAATATTTATCTGTTAAACTGCCAAGCGTGGCTTTATCAACTAAACCTGATTCAAGCAATGTGTTTAGTCGTTGTTTTTCATTATTCATAGGGTAAGCGCCTTTTATTTCGCGCGCTGTTTTATCCCGCGCGATAACTGCTATTAAATAGTCCCCATGAGAGCGGGCTTGTTTTATGAAATTTTTATGACCTTTGTGGAATATGTCGAAAGTTCCGAAAATTAGCACAGTTTTTTTATTTAAGATAGACATATAAAAATAAAATGGCACGCAGTCGCAAATTTTCCGTTTAAAAAACTGCCGCAGTTTCCCGCTTGGCGGAAAACTGCGGCTATAAATTATAATAAATTGAATATATTGCGAGTATTTTTACCATTTATTCTGCCTTCCTCCTCCTCTCTCATGCCGATCATTAAATTTTGGTTTTGGACGAGAAGTTTGTTCTTGATAGCCGGCAGGCTTTTCTCGTTTTGCTCCTTCAGCTGTGGCTTTGTGAGAAAGATTGATCCTTCCCATAGAATCTATTTCGAGAACTTTTACTTGTATCATATCGCCTATTTGAACAATATCAGACGGATGATTTACACGATAGGGAGCTAATTCTGAAACATGAACTAATCCTTCTTGTTTTGGCAATACTTCCACAAACGCGCCGAAATCCATAATTCTTGTAACTTTTCCAAGATATTCTTCCCCTGCTTCCACTTCTTTTACGATATTTAGTATCCATTCCACGGCTTTTTTTGATGCTTCGGCATCGGCGGAACATACCATAACCAAGCCACTGTCTTCTATGTCGATTGTAACTCCAGTATTATCGATAATTTCGTTAATAACTTTTCCGCCCGGACCGATAACCTCTCTTATTTTATCAGGATTTATCATAAAAGAAGTAATTCGCGGAGCATAAGGCGATAGATCAGCTCTTGGTTCTTTTATGACCTTATTCATTTCTTCCAATATTCTAAGGCGAGCTTCGCGCCCTTGCGCAAAGGTTTGCGCGATTATTTCTTCAGTAAGACCGTCTGTTTTTGTGTCCATTTGGATTGCGGTAATTCCATCTTTAGTGCCTGCAATTTTAAAATCCATTCCCCCGTCTCCATCTTCTACATCTTGAAGATCTGTGATAACTTTCCATTTTCCTTGATTATCAGACGCAAGTCCCATAGCGATGCCTGCGACTGGAGTTTTTATGGGGACCCCCGCGTCCATTAATGATAAGGAAGAACCGCAAGTCGAACCCATCGAACTTGAACCATTTGAACCTAAAACTTCAGAAACTACCCGTATTGTATAAGGAAATTTTTCTTTATCTTGAGGAAGCACTGGAAGTATCGCTTTTTCAGCAAGAGCTCCATGTCCAATTTCTCTGCGAGATGTTCCTCTTAAAGGTTTTGCTTCGCCGACAGAAAAAGGAGGAAAATTATAATGGTGCATATATCTTTTCTTTTCATCAAGTTCCATAGTGTCCAAAATTTGTTCATCGCCCGGAGAGCCCAAAGTTACAATGGATAAAACTTGAGTTTGTCCTCTTGTGAATAATCCCGAACCATGCGTTCTTGGGATTAAGCCAACTTCAATAAAAAGAGGTCTTATTTCGTCAAGTTTTCTGCCGTCAATTCTTTTTTCTTCCTCAATAATCATCTTTGTTACAGTATGTTTTATAGATTTATCAACAAGTTCCAATGTTTTTTTAATTAGTTTTTCATTATGATTCTCATTTAATTCTTGAATTATTTTTTCCCCGTTTTCGTTTTTTGGAAGCAAAGATAATACATATTGGCGCAGATCCTTTTTTATTTTTTCAGCCGCTTCATTTTTTTCTTCTTTTGTTTTTTTAATTTCGCCGAATAAATATTCATTTATATTTAGAGAAAGCCATTTTTCCGCTTTTTCAATAATTTCTTTTTCTTCAGCTTTTTTTTGAAGGCGGTATGTTGATATATCATCTTCAATAGGTTGCGTCTTGATCCCAAGAGTCTTAACATCGGCTTTTATTTCTTTTAACAAAGTTAAAAGAGGCTCAAATTTGCTCTGCGCGAATTTAATTGCCTCAATCATTACATCCTCTTTTACTTCTTTAGCGCCGGCTTCAATCATTATTACTTTATTTTCTGTTCCTGCTATTGTAATATTAAAGTTGCTTTCTTCAAGCTCTTCTAATGTTGGATTGAATATAAAGCTACCGTCTTTTTCTCCGATTTTTGCTCCTGCGATAGGACCTTTCCAATCTAAACCTGACATTGAAAGAGCCGCTGATGCCGCTAATAAAGAGACAATATCAGGCGCGTTTTGTTGGTCTATCGAAAGCACTGTTAAAATAATTTGGATATCTTCGCGGCTTTCTTCATTAAAAAGAGGACGGATAGATCTATCTACCATCCTCGCGTTTAAAATCGCCTCATCCGTAGGCCGCCCTTCTCTTTTTATGAATCGGCTGCCTTTGATTTTCCCGGCGGCATATAGCCGTTCTTCGTACTCAACCATAAGAGGAAAAAAATCTATCCCTTCTCGCGCTTCCGGACTTTTTACCACAGTCGCAAGAATTTGAGTGTCTCCATATCGCGCAGTGCAGGAAGCTAATGCTTGTCTGGCAAGCTTTCCCGACTCAATGACAAGCTCTTTCCCGCCATAAATAACGGAATGCTTTTTTATATCCATAGATTATTTCCGCGGCCTATAAATAAACTCTATCTAATTACATAACCTATAACTCTCAACACTAATGTGTCGACTCATAACTCATAACTCATAACTCATAACAATAATTTGTTAGGTTATGGGTTTTAAGTTCCAAGTTATGAGAAAAATTTTTAAATTTCAGGTTATGCGAGTTACAATTGAATTAAATAGAATCTTTTAGGTCGGTATTATTTATTAAACCTAAAGTCAAAGTTCATCCAAATCAAATCCGAAACAAAAAAGTAAAATTTGAAATTTTAGCATTGGATTAGAATAATTTAATCTTTGAAATCAGGATTTTTTGTTATTATTTTTCATCGCTCTTTACTTCTTCAGCCGTTGTCTCTTCCTCCGGATCTTCCGTCTTAAATAAGAGCTCTTCTTTCGCTCTTGCTTTTTTCGATATTTTTATTTTTAATTTTTTAACTAATTCATCAAAACATTTTTCATCAACTCTTTCAAGATATCTAAGCAGTCTTCTTCTTTCCCCGACTTTTTTCATAAGTCCTCTGCGGGACGAAAAATCATGAATATGTTGTTTAAGATGTTCTGTCAATCTTTTTATTTCTTCAGTAAGAATAGCGATTTGCACTTGCGGAGAGCCTGTGTCGCTTGTGTGAATTTTAAATTTTTTGATGATGCGATCTTTTGAATTTTTGTCTAACATAAAGTTTGGAGCGCGAGCATCGCAGTAAATACGCGAGAATATAGTATCGCGTAATATGACATAATACTATGATTTTGCGCTCTATAAACGGCAAAAAAATTGCGATCCGCTTGTTTTTCACGAGTAAAAATTTTCGCTGTATTAACGGATAAGCCTCAAATTTTTACTTTCTGAAAAAACTGCGCGACTCATCAATTTTCGCCATTTTTAAGCGCGATTTCATAGCGCGATGTCCATAACCATGATGCCGTAAAAAAGTAATTAAAAATTTAAAATATATTATGGGACTGTCGCCGAATACCTCTTTGTCCTAAATTCCCATATTTCGGTCAAATTTTCCAAAAAATTTTTTGGCTTAGCTTAGGCTAAACCGCAAAATTTGTTTGAAAAATTATGCCTCGAAATCTGGAAATTTATGACTA
>JAZDNE010000045.1:0-13188 GCA_043800235.1 bacterium
TCCTAAATTCCCATATTTCGGTCAAATTTTCCAAAAAATTCTTTGGCTTAGCTTAGGCTAAACCGCAAAATTTGTTTGAAAAATTATGCCTCGAAATCTGGAAATTTATGACTAAAGGAGCATTCGGCGACAGTCCCATAATATTTTTTTAAAATTTAAAATTGGTTATTCTTCATAGAGCTGGAATTGGTTAAATTGCGTATGACCCGTTTTTATCTTTTTAAATCTGTATAAATAAAATAAAAGTAAACAGCTGAGAATGGTATTGCGAATAGAGAAAAAATTAAGGCGAAAATAAACATCAAAGTTCCTGAAATAATTTTTTGCGGGATTAGGTTTATAAAGAAGCTTAGCAACGATATTGCAAAAAAAATTAAATTTAGAATCGCAATCCTTAATATAATATTCCACCATCTTCCTTTAACGAGAGTTTTGCTTTTTTTAATAGCTTCTAAACCTTTTATATTTTCGCATATAAGCGCGAAACGAGAAAACATAAAACATATTAAAAGATAAAAGATGTAAATAAATATTGTTATCGCGAGTATAAAATTTAAGCTGATCAATATCGCAAGAATGTATTTTGAAGCAAATGTCTCTTTAAATATTGCCGAGAGCGCGATTGTAAAAAATATTCCCAGCGCGCCTGAAATTGTAATCAAAAAAATTAAAATATTGATCCAAAAGTATTGTAAAAAATATTTTTTGTTCGCTCGATAGATTTCTAAAATATTTAATTCGCCTCCAGCTTTTTTTTTATCAATAAAAGATATGAGGGTTATTTGTTGAATTATTGAAAATAATGCGATAGCAAAAAAGCTTAAGAGTAAAAAAAACGCTGCGGCTATCGCGCGAGTATTTTGAAAATTTTCATTGTTTTGCAAAAATAATTTATTCATTATAAATTGCAAGGCAAAAATAGGGATATATGTCGCGAGAGTTATCAGGATAAAGTTCTTTAAATTTTTTTTCAAAAAAATATAAGAATTATTAAATAATTCAAAAATTGGCATTAAATTTTTATTATTTGATTTTGTTTCTGCGGAGACGATGGAATTTATAGTCATAAATTTTTTCCCATTTTTTGAAGCGCGGATATCCGTTCTTCAATCGGCGGGTGAGTTGAAAATAGTTTGTTTAAAAATTTTTTATTTCCTGAAAAAGGATTTGCAATATATAAATGCGCTGTTGCCGCAGAGGCGCGGTTTATATTTGAATGAGCGGATATTTTTTCTAAAGCGCTTGCAAGCCCTTCTGGGTAACGGGTTAAAAGAGCGCCGGAAGCATCCGCAAGAAATTCTCTTTTTCGCGAGATCGCAAGTTGAATAAGTTGGGACGCGAGCGGAGCGAGAATCGCAAGGATTATACCCGCTATAAGCAAAATTGCTCCTAAACCGCCGTCATCTTTATCCCGTCTTCTGCCAAATCCCCAAAATTGGCTGCGAAGAAAAAAATCAGCAAGCAAAGCCAAAGTTCCAGCCAGCACGATAACAAGAGTCATTAGCCGAATGTCGTAATTTTTAATGTGTGAAAGCTCATGAGCTATCACTCCTTCAAGTTCTGGTTTTTCCAGCGCTTCAA
Organism: bacterium; assembly: GCA_043800235.1. Taxonomy (GTDB): domain Bacteria; phylum Patescibacteriota; class Patescibacteriia; order JAZDEU01; family JAZDEU01; genus JAZDNE01. The sequence continues at coordinate 1,582 of JAZDNE010000045.1, forward strand.
TTATACCAGTTGTAAGCGCTAAAGAAGCATTCTTTGGATCTCGGCCTGTCGCGAACGCGTTAAGAGCTGAATCTGGAATAATAAAAATTTTTGGCATTGGGAGACCTGCTGTTATTGATAAATTTTCAACAATCCTCCAAACATAAAGATTAGTATTTTTTTCAAGTTCTTTCGCTCCTGCCGACCATAGCGCGACTTTATCGCCTTTATAATACCCGAATAGAGCCATTGCCCATGAGATTAAAAGAGCGATTATTAGCCCTTCATACCCATACCCCATAAGTTCTCCAAAAAACCAGCCAAGCCCAATAACAACCGCTATAAAAATTGCGATAAGAAAAAAAGACTTTTTTTTATTTGAGTTAATTTGAGCGTACATAGTATTTAAAATTTTCGTCTTGCGCTGATTCGGTCGAAAAATTTAAAATAAATTTAAAATTTTTAAAACTTCACTTCCACATTCTCTCGTTCCTTCTCTTCTTTTATTTCAAAAAATTCTCTTGATTTAAAGCCTAAATTAGAGGCTATAAGATTAGTCGGGAATACCTGCAGTTTTGTGTTGAGATCCCTTGCGTTGCCATTGTAAAATCTTCGAGCCGCTTGGATTTTATTTTCTGTATCGGCGAGCTCGTCTTGGAGTTTTGCGAAATTTTCATTTGCTTTTAAATTCGGATAATTTTCCGCGACTGCGAATAATGATTTTAAAGTTCCTGATAAAACATTTTCCGCCAAGGCTTTATCGCCTGCTGATCCAGCTCCCATCGCTTGCGTTCTTGCTTGCGTTACTTTTTCAAATAATTCTTTTTCATGAGAAGCGTATCCTTTGACTGTGTTTATTAAATTAGGGATAAGATCATATCGGCGTTTAAGCTGGACATCAATGTCAGACCATGCTTCATCAGTTCGATTTTTGCTTCTTACCAACCCATTATACACAGCGACAAGCCATAAAATTATAATTGCTATGGCAGCGAGAATGATTATTAAAATTGCGGGCATAGAGGAATAGAATTAAGAATTGCGAATTATAAATTATAATTTTATATTTTGAACATTTTGCGAAATGCGCAGAGTTTGTATTTTTAATTTTTAATTCTTAATTTTAATTCTTTTTTATTATTGTTTTCTTTTTAAAAGTATTATATAATATAAAAAGTTGAATGTCAAAGGATAGAAGCCTAATAATTCTTAATTTTTCATGCTATGAGATATAAATCAGTATTTAGAGCAGTTTTTATATTTCTGACAGTAATTGTTTTTATTTTAATATGGTTTTCTTTCCGTGGGACGAATATTACTAAGGCTGGCGAGCTTGATACAATGAGCGGGTGGTTATGGTCATCAACAATGGGTTGGATATCATTAAACGATTTGAATTGCGACGCTGATAATTGCGATGTTTATGGGATTGATTATGGAGTAAATGTAAATCAAGCGGACGGAAAAGTTATTGGAGAAGCGTGGTCTGAAAATTTTGGATGGATTTGCTTTGGCGCGACATGCTCGGATTGGGGAACGGGAACCGCGCCAGACGGAACCGCGCCAGACGCGTCTTTCGATGGAGTAAAATTTTTAGGATGGGCTAATATTCGTTCTTTGGAAAATGACGGTTGGTTTAAACTCCAGGGACCTGCTGTGACAGCTGCGGGGAAAATAGGCGCTTCTTGCTTTGATTGTTATTATGAAGAAGGGACTAAATGCAAGTCTTGTTTCACGGAGATATCATCGCAAAATTATGGTTTGATAGGCGATGTTTGCTATGATTGCGCCACATGCGCCACAAGCAGTCTGCCATACACATGCGAACAATGCGGAAGTTGCAATAATTATGGATTGGTAGTGGATTCTAATGAGAAACAAGTCTATGGATGGGCATGGGGCGGAAGCGATAATAATAAAGGAATCGGATGGTTAAAAGCTTATGAATATAACGCTATTTATGGACCATTCGCTTGGCTTGAAACAAAATATGGGAATGTTTATTCTAAACAACAGATAGAGGCAAAATCAGCTCCGCCGGGAAGATATAATGCCACTTATTGCATCCAAGCGTCTGGAATAGTGACTGGTTTTAATACGGAAAATGGATGCTCGTTGATTTCGTCTCCCGGATATGAGGAAATTTTATTTCCTGAAGCGTCAAATTTATATACAAATGTTTTAGGAAAAATAGATTTTGATGGAATTATTGCCGGCAGGCATGGAGAAGTTGAAATAATAAACAAAAATAATGCAAAAGTAAAGGATATTACTAAAGATGAGAATGATAATGATAGACAATGCATAGAATTAGGAGGCAAGATATATCAAGTTAGAGGCAATTTATCAATAGATAAAGAATTGGAGTTTAGCAATACTGCGCAAGGAGACGCAAGCGGATTAATTATAGTCGAAGGAAATTTAAATATTTTTAAAAATACATTTTATGATAGTTCTGGCGTAACCAGGATGAAAGATTTAGCATCAGTAGGATGGTTAGTTAAGGGTGATTTAGTTATTGCTCCTGCTGTAAGTCAAGTTGTCGGAGCTTTTTATGTTGAGGGAGAAAATGGCATCTCGACTGGCGATTTAGCGACTCCGCTTACGGTATATGGTTTAATGATAGCTAAAAAATATGAGTTTCAAAGAGAATATATGAGTATCAATAGAGGAGCGGAACAGGTTATTTATGATGGAAGGACTTTAATAAATACGCCCCCAGGCATGGATGATTTGACAAAAGCCTTGCCTTTATATAAAGAAGTGGCGCCATAAATAGATTGTCGCTGAAATGCTTCTTTGTTTATATGCATTGAAATCTGGAAAGGAGTATTCGGCGGCAGTCCGCTTAAAGAAAAAGATTATTCGTAATTTTTAATTTATATTTTTTAATTTTAAACTGAATGTCATTATTTAAATCACAAAAAAGAATATTAGGAGTAGATTTAGGTCCGTCGAGCATTAAAATAGTTGAATTGATTAGAACAGAAAAAGGCATAGAATTGGGAACTTACGGTTATGCGAAATTAAAATTTGGCGATATTAAGAAAGATTCTGCGTTAGAGCAGGAAAAGTTAGCGGCATTACTGCAAAAAATATGCAAAGAAGCTAAAATAAAAACAACGAATACTATAGCTTCGCTTCCGCCATTTTTTGTTTTTTCCGCTATAATAAGCATTCCTCAAATGCAGGATAAAGATATTGAAGCGGCAGTTAAATGGGAAGCTAAAAAAGTTATTCCATTGCCTTTGGAGCAAATAGAATTAAATTGGAAAATCATAAATATGAAAGGAGATATAAATAAAACGGAAAAAAAACGATTTGATTTAGAAAAAGATGAAAAAAATAAAATTGAAAGGGACGATAATGGAAAAGCGAATAAATTGTCTTCGCGAGGAGGCGATAAAATTCAGCTTCTTTTAACTGGCGCGGCGAAAAAAATAGTTAATAGATATATGGAAATATTTAAAAGATCCGGGCTTAATTTGTATCGTTTAGAAACAGAATCTTTTGCGTTGAGTCGATCTTTATTAAACAAAGGAGATAAAATGATATCTATGATCGTTGATATAGGCGCGTTGAATACAAATATTTCGATTATAAAATTTGGCATACCTTTTTTAATAAGAAGCGTTGATATTGGAGCATTCACTATAACAAAAATAATAGCAAACAGCATGAACATCAGCATAGAGCGCGCTGAGCAGTTTCAATATGATATTGGGATCGGTTCAAATGATAATAATGGCGACGCGGTGCCTAAAATTATAGAAGAATCTTTTTCTGCCGTGATCAATGAAATAAAATACAGTTTTAATTTGTACGAAGAATACAAGCATTCTATTTTAGAGCAAAAAGATAAAATAGAAAAAATTGTTTTATGCGGAGGCGGGGCAATGATGCCAAATTTGACAGGGTATCTTTCTAATTTGCTGGATATAAAAGTTTATATAGGAAATCCATGGGACAGAGTTCAATACAACCAAGATTTAAAGTTAGTGTTAGATGAAATAGGTCCTAATTTTTCGGTTGCGATAGGACTTGCTATGAGAGATCTATAAATATAAGGATGGATAAAAATTTATTGTAAAATTGCGATTTATATATTTCATAACAGAACAAAAATTAAAAAATAACCTGCTATTATGTTGCAAGAAGATAAAAATAAAAACAATTTATTAGATGATTCGTCGGATAAAATAGAAATTCAAGAGAAAGGCATTGGCGTATTTGATAAAATAAAAAATTTTATTAAGAAAGGAATAGAAAAAAATTCGGAAAAATCAGAATCGGATGTTAGTTTTATCGGTTCTGATTTCGCGCCGGCGTCGACAAGAGAAATTAAAAAAAAGTTTATTTTTTTGGCGGTTATTTTGCTGTGCAATGCTGGAATAGCGGCGTTTATTTATGCCGCGCTGATAGTTAAGGAAAAAATTTCGTATGGAGATGTTAAAAATTTAGAAGCAGAAAAAATTGCGGCAGAAAAAGAAATAGAAGGATTGCGAGATGTTCAGGATGAAGCGTCTCAAATTCAAAATGATGTCGCTTTAGCTGGTTATTTATTAGATAACCATATCTATTGGGATAAATTTTTTGAAATTATCGAAGAACATACAATTTTAGGAGTAAGATATAAAAAGTTTAATGTTGACATTGTAAGTCAATTAAAATTGGATGCTGTGGCTGAAAATTTTGAGATGTTAAGCCGTCAGATTAGCATATTTAATAAAGCCACTGATTATTTCAGCAATATAAAATTATCCTCAATTTCAGCGATTCAGGATAAAAAAACAGGAAAGGTCGGCGGGATTGAATTTTCTATTTCGATGGATATAAACAGAGATGTTTTTTATAAAAAAGAGTGAGTATGGACATCACACTCCAAAATCGCGCTCCATAAACTGCCAAAATTGCGAATAACTTGTTTTTCGTTTAGGAAAATCCTTAATGTATCTACTAATACATCTGCGGTTTTCCTAAAACTTGCAAAACTTCGTTATTCATCAATTTTGGATAGTTTCTAAACGCGTTTTTAGAGCGTGATGTCCATAATATATTTTTTATGCCCGAAAGAAAATCAATATATAATAAATTAAGCGATTTTGTTAATATCTTTTTTTTGCCGTTAGTAGTTATTTTAATAATATTTATTTCCGCGCTTTCTTATTTTTTTGTTTTAAAGCCTAAATATGGCAGTATAATGAATTCTGTAAATTCCTCTAAAAAAGATATGCGAGAAGTGATAAGCGGGAAAAAGAAATTTTTAACGGAGTTAAAAAATTATATTGAAGATTTTGATAAAATAGACAAATATAATTTAACAAAATTAAATAAGATGCTTCCTAAATCTTTAGATATTGCAAATGTTATAAATTCGCTAAACAGCATATCTGAAAAAAACGGGTTTATTTTGGAAGATATAAAATATCTTGATGAAACTAAAACAAACGATGAATTAGACAATTCATCAGGAAATATAAAATCAGCTGATTTCTTAGCGACTATCAGCGGAGGAGATTATAACGAACTTAAATCTTTTCTGCGGATGGCGGCGGAAAATGTTAATTTGATTGATATAGTCGCTATATTGTTTGACGGTTCAATGAGCTATGATTTGGAATTTAAAATGTATTATATTGATGGTTTAAAAATTATAGAAGCGCCGAAGAGCGGCATTGATATTGAAAAGAAATTATTTTCTAGAAAATCTTTTTTAAATTTAAAAGAACATTCTTTTATAAATTCAATAGAGCCTGCCGACGCGATGTTTGCGGATGAATTTATACCTCCGCCAATTACGGAATTTATAATACAAGATCCTGGCGTTGGCGACAGATTGAATTTATTTTGGGAAAATTTGCCGTCTAATATTACTAACAAAATTAAAGTTTATAGATTTGAAGGAGAAGACGGAAAAGGAGAAATAGCGGCAGAATTAAATAAAGACGCGACTTTTTTTATAGATAAAGGACTTTTAACCAATAAGACATATTATTATTTAGTTAAAACAGCGAGCGAGAAAAATATTGAGTCAAAGAATACAAAAAAATATTTTGGAACTCCCGCGAATACTATTCCTCCCGCCGGACCTTTTGATATTAAAATTAAAAAATCTGAAAAAGGTCTCGAAATATCTTGGGCAAATTCCGCGGATTATGATTTAGAATATATTTATATTTATAAGTCGCGATTGAAAGATGTTTTAGGCGAATTGTCAGCAAAAATTTTAGCGTATAAAGATAAAAAACAAAGCTGGGAAGATATAGAAGCAGAAAGTTATAGTAAATATTATTATACATTAGTCGCTCAAGATTCTGCTGGAAATAGATCCCCTGACCAAGTAATTAAGTTTAATGGAGAATATTTATTTGAGATAAAGAAGGAAGAATAATTTACCGTATAAAAATTTTAATATTCGTTTAGGCTATGTTTTATAGAAATAAACAAAAATTTGAAGATTATCTCTTGGAAAAAAATATTATTTCAAAAGATATTTATAAGCAATTTAATGCTGGAAGTTATAATAATATCGATAAATTTATTATTGATAATAAATTTATCGATGAGGAGGGGTTGCTTAAAATAAAAGCGAATTTTTTAAATCTTGAATATGCGGACTTGTCTCTAAAAAAAATAGATTATGATTTTTTGCATATTATCCCTCATGAAGTGGCGGAAAATTATAAGATAATTTGCTTTAATAAATCAGGGAATGAGATAGATGTCGGTTTTATCGATTTTGAGAATTTTAAAGCAATAGAAGCGGTTGATTTTTTAGCAAAAGAAAATAGTTTAAAAGTAAAATATTTTTTAATATCAAAAAATTCTTTCGAAATTGCGATTAGACAATATAAAACTTTAAAAAAGGAAGTAAATAAATTATTAGATATAGCGGATGAAGAACATGCGAAAGAAGAAGAATTAGAAAAAGAAGGCGAGCAAGAAGTTGAAGGCGTTATAAAAGGAGCGCCTGTTTCAAAAATGGTTTCTGTTATTTTAAGACATGCTGTCGAAGGAGGGGCTTCGGATATTCATATAGAGCCGAGCGGAGACAAAACTCGCGTAAGATATAGAATAGACGGAATGTTAGGCATTTCTTTGATTTTGCCTTCTTATATACATTCAACTGTTGTTGCCAGAATAAAAATTTTATCTAATTTAAAAATAGATGAAACAAGAATTCCTCAAGATGGAAGGATGCGTCTTATTGTGGATAATAAGACGATAGATTTTAGAATTTCAACGATGCCTTTAATGGGCAAGGAAAAAGTTGTTATGCGTATTTTAGATACTAGCGGCGGAATTTTTACCTTAGAACAATTAGGATTTAGCGAACGGCAGATAAAAATAATAAATAAAAATATAGAAAAACCGAATGGAATAACTTTACTTACCGGACCGACTGGATCAGGAAAATCAACAACCCTTTATGCTGTTTTAAATATATTAAACAAAGAAAGCGTTAATATTATAACTTTGGAAGATCCTGTTGAATACACAATGGAAGGAGTTAATCAATCTCAAATAAATCCCGCCATAAATTATACTTTTGCCACTGGATTGCGGACAATATTGCGTCAAGATCCAAATATTGTCATGGTCGGAGAAATAAGAGATAATGAAACCGCGGAACTTGCGATGCACGCGGCTTTAACAGGGCATGCGGTGCTATCAACTATTCATACTAATGACGCGACTGGAACAATCCCAAGACTTTTAGATATGAAAGCGGAGCCTTTCCTTTTATCATCTACTTTGAACGCGATATTGGCGCAAAGATTGATTAGAAAGATTTGCGCAAATTGCAAAGAGGAGATAACAGTTAGCGATGAGTTAGAAAATGAGATAAGAAGCTCGCTTAAAGAAGCGCCTATTTGCGATATTCCGAAAGGAGTAGATTTGAATAGCGGCAAAAAACTTGTTTTTTACAGAGGAAAGGGTTGCAGTAAATGCAATAACAGCGGATACAAAGGGCGATCTGTCATAGCGGAAGTTTTGGATGTTACAGATAATATAAAAAAAATAATCGCTGGGAGATTTCAAGATATTGACAAAATAAAAGTTGCTTTAAAAGAACAAAATATGCTTACGGTAAAGCAAGACGGATTTATTAAGGCGTTAGAAGGAAAAACTTCTTTGGAAGAGGTATTTAGAGTTACTAAGGAATAGTTATTGTGCGAATAGTTAGGTATTTGTAAACGCAATATTAAAATTTATTTGTTCCGCCAGAGTTTTCCAAGAGGCGCTTTGACGATAAATATGAAATTTTCGTCGCGGGTTTTTTAAGTGAAACTGGCGAGCAAGGTATTTTTTTAAAATAGCTTATGTATAAAATACCAAAAAAAAAGAAGATTTTAATTATAGATGACGATGTATTTTTGGTTAATTTGTATATGAAAAAATTTATTAAAGAAGGTTTTGAATTTTTTTGCGCTTCTGACGGAGATAGGGGAGTGGAAATTGCTAAAAAAAATTATCCTGATTTGATAATATTAGATATACATCTCCCGGAAAAAGACGGTTATGAAGTTTTAATGGAATTTAAGAAGAATATTATAACTAATTCTATACCTGTCATAGTATTAACTAATTTTTTTCAAAAAGAAGATGTGAAGAAATTTTTAAAAGCCGGGGTAAAAGAGTATTTAATTAAATCTCATTTTATGCCAAGCGAAGTTGTAAATAAAGTTAAGAAAATACTTAAAGTATGATCCAAATGCCGCTAATAGTTTGCAGATTTGGATTATGATTCTATGGAAGCCACACAGACTATAAAAATAAACAGAATAATAACAGTTGCTTTAAAGAAAAAAGCTACTGATCTTCATTTATCTATCGGAAATAATCCGATTTTGCGGATCGATGATAAACTGCATATTTTATCAGACGAGGAAATTATTACTTCCGATTTTTTAGATAATCTCGCGCGCAGTATTTTTAATGACACAGAAAAAAACGATTTAAAAAAAAATTTAGGAATAACAGTAGTTCATGATTACGGGAATCAAGTGAGGTTTAAAATAAAAGCGTTTTATCAAAAAAATTTTTTAAATTTTTCATTTAGATTTATCCCTGCCGCGATACCTTTATTTGACGACTTAGGTTTGCCTGAAGTTATTCGCAACCTTAAAAATCTTAAGAAGGGATTGATTATAATAGGCGGAGGATATGATTCGGGCAGAAGCACAACGGTTGCGTCTTTTATTGCCGAACTTAATAAAACACAAACGAGGTATATTTTAACTATAGAGAAGCCGATAGAATTTATTTTAACAAGCGATAAAAGCATCATAGTTCAACGGAATATTCCTACGGATGTAAATAATTATGAAGAAGGACTTGCATATTGCGATGAAGAAGATGCGGATGTTATTGTGGTTGATAAAATTGATTCAAACAACGGAGCGATAGTGAAAGCATTAGAACTTGCGTCTATGGATAAGTTAGTTATAGGAATTATTAACGCAAAAGGAGCGATTGACGCAATTGAAAAATTATTATTTGATTTTTCTATTCAAGAAAGACCGCGCGTGAGAGCGCTTCTTGCAAACGGGTTAGAATGCATTTTGATACAAAAATTGATTCCGCGCATCGGAGGAGGCAGAATTTTAGTCCCTGAAATTTTATTAGCCAATGAGCCTGTGAAAGCCATAATCAAAGAAGACAGATTATATCAGCTTAATAATATACTTCAAACATCTCGCGAAGAAGGTATGCGCGGAATTGATAGGATGCTTGCGGAATTGGTTAGCACTGGCGAGATAAATATTGACGAAGCTATTGGGCACGCGAATAATAGAGATAATTTTAAAATGATGATGAGATAACTATATGTCCCGCAAAACAAATTCTATAAATCATTAAAATTGTTTAATGGGACTTATGCCGAATGCCTCTTTGTCCTAAATTCCCATATTTCGGTCAAATTTTCCAAAAAATTCCTTTCCCTTAGCTTAGGGGACTTATGCCGAATACCTCTTTGTCCTAAATTCCCATATTTCGGTCAAATTTTCCAAAAAATCTTTTAGCTTAGGCTAAACCGCAAAATTTGTTTAAAAAATTATGCATGGTAAATCTTTCAATTTATGACTAAAGGAGCATTCGGCATAAGTCCCTTTAACAAACTAAAAAAATTCTAATTTCTAATTTCTCCCACTTTTTTCCTAATTTCTTCAATAACTTCTTTTTCAGATTCAAGCAAATTTTTTCCGCTGATAAAATATCTCGCCAAATTTCTTGAACCTGAAGGAGAAAAAATCTTCATAAGCTCGCGCGCGTCATAAGAATTAGTAATATTTATAAACCCTAAAATTTCATCATTCTCTTTTTCATACAAAATAGTTATAATTTTCGCGTCAGGTATTGATATTATAAGTTCTTCTATTATTTCCTTTAAATCCGCTTCCCCTGTATTAGTATTTAAAAAATCCTGTTTTGTTATCAATGACCATACTATTTTATAATCCTCATCCATTTTAAGTCTTGCTAAAACTTTTCCCCAAAGTTTTAATCCCGTAATTGTTTTAGTCCTAAATAAATTTGATACTATTTCTTCTTTTCTCGCATTTTCGTTCATAAGCTGGCTTGCTATATTTAATGCTTTTGGCGTAACATTTCTAGTTTTAAAACTTTTAGTCTTATCAACCAGCCCAGCTAAAAGACATGTCGCAATATCATCATCTATTAATTTTATATCAATCGACTGTATTAAGTCAAATATAATTTCCGAATTCGAAGTAGCGGTAAGATCTATAGAATTGATTTGTCCGAACTGTTCATTTTTCGGAGAATAATCTATGTTAATAAGAGGAACTTTATAAAAAAATTCAGGATCCGCGTCATAAATCGCGCCTAAACTTTCTAAATCATGAACTCCAATTGAAAAAATTAAATCATATTTAAAATCTCCTGTTTTAAGCCTTATATCTTTATCTTCAAAAACTCCTTTAGTTGAATTTATTATAAAATTCAATTCGCTGTCTTTTATATCATAACTTATCTCATTGATTTTAATATCTCCTATATTGACGCTTATAACAAAATTTTTAAAATTATTTATATCCGAACTAATTTTATCAATCGCGGGCAAAAAAGAAAATTTTCCCAGCGCGGAAAAATTTTCTATGCAAATATCCACTTCTTTATCCGCCGCCATTTTTTTTAAAAACAAATACCAAGCAAGGCATGACGAGACACTATCGCCATCCGCATCGCGTCCGCTTACAATTAAAATCTTTTTTCTTGAATTAACCGTTTCTAAAATTTGTTTTTCAGTTGATAATGCCATCTTCTCAAAAAAAACAACAAAACAGGAAATAAACAAAACAATTTTTTTATTGATTTCCTGATCAATCGCCTGCCTCGTTTAAAACTTGCTTTCTTGCGAGCAATGCAAAAATTTATGAATTACACTAATATATCTTAAAAATATATGATTGTCAAATAGCTTTATCCTTCGCAGGATGCCCCTGCCCGTCATCCTTAAACGGGACTGTCGCCGAATGCTCCTTTAGTCATAAATTTCCAGATTTCGAGGCATAATTTTTCAAACAAATTTTGCGGTTTAGCCTAAGCTAAGGGGTAAAAATTTTTTGGAAAATTTGACCGAAATATGGGAATTTAGGACAA
>JAZDNE010000111.1:0-2317 GCA_043800235.1 bacterium
CCTTTTACCTCTTGTCGTTTCGGACATCAAACCATGGTTTTTCAGATTTTTTATGATATCATAAACAGTGCTCCGCTTGATAGCGGATTTTTTTGTTAGCGCTTGGATATTAGTGGGTCCTAATTCCAAAGCGGCAAGATAAACGCTTGCCTCTTTGTCTGAGAGTCCGATTTGTTGCAGGTCTTTTGAATAGTTCATATTTATAGTCAGAATTCGGTTATTTTAAATTATCCCACATAAATTGAAACCAAATTCGAAAATTTTCCGCCAGTTTTTTATTTTTCATAACGAAAATAGTTCCTTCGCTGCCGAAATTTCCCACATTAACGCTATTAAATGTAACAACATAATCGCCAAAAATATCGCACACACCCGGAGTTGAATACTTTTTAGGAAAAATTTTATATTCCCCGCCAATTTCCGCAAACGCTTCCGGCATTTCTTCTTTTACTTTATAATCAAAAATCGTGTAATATGACATCTTGTTTCTTTGCATAGATTTTTGAAAGTCCGTCAGAAAATATTTCGGCACTTTTGGAGTAAACCACAAAGCTTTTGCTCCTATCATATAAGTTGTTTTTCCTACCCTCGCCATATCGCGCATATAATTTTTAAAGCCTTCAAGTCCCTTGTAAATAAAAGCGATTTCATCAGAAGGGCTTTTTTGGTAAATTTTTTCCAGTTCCGGCAAAATCTCATTAAGTTCCCTTTCTTTCTCATAAACCAACTCCGATAATTTTCTGGGATTAACCGCCTCATAAACATTTTGCCCTTCTAGAAAAATTTGAAAAATCAGCCCCTTTTCAAGCAAGCGATTGATAACATCATATACATTTCGTCTGTTAATGTTCGCTTTAGCTGATATTTCCGAAACCGAAGAACGGCCTAAAAATACTAAAGATTCATAAATTTTGGCTTCATTAGGCGAAAGTCCTAATTTTTCTAATGTAAGTTCAAACATATTTGTATTTATATGGTGTTATATAACACCATATGGTGATATTGCCCACTCAATATTATTGTAATAAAATTTTTTTAGAATGTAAAGAGTACGTTTTGTTCTTTTGTGACATGTTCTTTTAAGGAGAAAAAAAATGAAAAATGCTGATAGAAGGTTTATGGTATCCGCTGATCCTTTAAAAATGATATCCTTTATCAAAAACGATATCGAAAGACGAGAGCGACTAGCGGCCCATTTACGCGATAAAATAGAAGAAGAGGAAAAGAAACTGGTTAAGATTAAGGAAGAATTGCGCTCCTTATCAAGCCATGAACTTGCAAATTTTTTATTGCCATATTTTTTGGTTGATAGATTTCCTCTCTATTTTTATGGACCGGGGATTATGGAGGTTAAAATAACTCTCTCTGAAGTACGACTCAGAGAGATTCAATTCTCGCCATGGAAAAAAGATGAATTGGTTAATCCGTTTGAACGGGTTGACCCCGAATTAAGAACTCGGACTAGCGACCATCCTCGGTCAATGTGGATAAACCTTTTGGATATGCGATTTTCTGAAAGTCGATTTGGCTGTAAATGGCGAGGAGAGTTGTTTGTCATTACGTTTAATGGCAGAAGAGAACTTCAAAATATTTTAGATTGTTTGGCGCTTCAGCATTTTTACTGCCGCTATCCGCGGACAGGGTGGCAGTTGCAGTTTGATGTAGTTGGCGAGGAAAATTTAATAGTAGTATCAGAAACAATCTTGCATAAGTTTAGCCCGTATGGGGAGTTTTATTCTCGCCCTGTAAGAGAATAATCCCTGTAATTATTTTTTCCATTTTCAGCGTTTCATCAAAGACGCTGGGAGACACAAATCAAAACCGAGTTTTGCGTATAAATCGCGGAGCTCGGTTGTTTTATTTTTTAAAATGCCAAAATTTTTTCTTATGTATATCTTCCAACAATTCCAAAGTCGCCTGAACCGACGGATTTTCCGTATTTTTTAAAATTAATCTTTTCCCGAATTCGAAGAGCATTGGAGATAGGAATTAGTCCCCCCATGAAGGAGTAAATGTGATAACTCCCTCAAAATCAATTTCGACTTCTTCACTTTCTTTTATTTCCCGCAAAGTCGGCTTAAATGCGGCATAAGATTCTTTTCCGAATTGCCTGCCGGTTAATGTTGTTCCGAATTTTTTTAAGTAGATGGTCATATTGTTAGAATTATAAATATATAATAATTTTATAGTATCATCCAATATTTTAATGGAATTTTGACTACAAAATTATCGACTAACTCCAAATTTTTGCTTCCCGCGATTACCCCGTAATCAGATGTTACTTTTTTATCCGTAGAATATATTTGGTCAACAGTTT
>JAZDNE010000002.1:0-4927 GCA_043800235.1 bacterium
CTCTTTGTCCTAAATTCCCATATTTCGGTCAAATTTTCCAAAAAATTTCTTTCCCTTAGCTTAGGCTAAACCGCAAAATTTGTTTGAAAAATTATGCCTCGAAATCTGGAAATTTATGACTAAAGGAGCATTCGGCGACAGTCCCATTATATTTATGAAAATAAAAATAAACGAAATAAATAAATTGGAAGGTCATATCAGTTTTCAGGCGGCGTTGGATAAAGGCGATGTAAAGATGGCAAAAATTACGGTTGAGGAAGGCGCGAGAATGATAGAAGGAATTTTAATTGGAAGAAATTATTATGAAGCGCCGATTATTACCGCAAGAATTTGCGGAATATGTCCGGTAGTTCATAATTTGACTTCTGTCAAAGCGATAGAAAATGCATTGAGCATGAAAGTTTCTTCTGAGATTATTGCTTTGCGAAAGATAATGCTTGCCGCTCAAATAGCGCAAAGCCACATTTTGCATTTATACTTTTGCAGTTTGCCTGATTTTTTTTGTTTAAGCGATAATTTTAAGCTTCTTAAAAAATTTCCGGAAGAAGGTAAAAAAGCAATAAATATTCGAGATTATGCAAATAAAGTTGTTGAAGTTATCGGAGGAAGGGAAATACATCCTATAAATAGCGTGGTCGGAGGATTTAATGTAATGCCAAAAGAAAAAGATTTAGCGGAGTTGCGGAAGGAAATAAAAGATATTTTGAAAAATGCTTTGGATCTGGGAGAATTTTTTGAGAAATTAAAATATCCAAAGTTTTCGAGAGAAACATCTTATGTTAGTCTGGAAGCAAAAAGTGAATATGGGTTTTATGATGGTGGATTACGCGAATCGGTGAGTATGTCGCATGGAAAAATTCCCCTTAATCTCCCTTTAAAAAAGGGGGAAAATAGGTTTCTTGATTTGATAAAAGAAGTGGAGTCTGGAAATGTGGAAAAACGCGCGGAAATAGATGGAAAATCTTATATGATTGGAGCAATAGCAAGAGTTTATAATAATCATGGGAAATTAATGCCTAAGGCGAAGAATATTTTTTTGAAAAATAAAAAAGAATTGATGGAGTTTAATTCATTTTATAATATTTTAGCGCAGGCTATCGAATTGGTTCATTTTTGCGAAGTTATAGAGAAAGAATTAAAATATTACAGGGACAAGGCATTGTCTTGCTCATCAAAAAAAATAAAACTTTGTTCGGGTCGCGGCGAAGCTATGTGCGAGGCGCCACGCGGTATTTTATATCATTCATACGAACTTGATGAGAATGGAAAAATTTTAAATTGCAATATTATAACACCGACAGCGCAATTTTTGAATAATATGGAAGATGATATGAAAGTGTATTTAAAAGATGATAAAAATCAAACAGCTAAAAAAATAAAATTTTTAATACGCGCGTATGATCCTTGCATTAGTTGCGCGACACATTGAAATTTAATACAGCAATTAATATTGTGTTGACTTTTACTAAAAAAGTTGATTAAATAAAATAATATTTGGCGGCGTAGCTCAGTTGGTTAGAGCGAAGGAATCATAACCCTTAGGTCAGAGGTTCGATCCCTCTCGCCGCTACATTTTTTCAACAAAACAATAAAGCAAAAAAACAATAAAACAAAAGGAGAAAAAAATAATGCTTTGATTTTTGTTTTTTTTGTTTAGCCCCGCAAGGCGGGGCGCATGTTTTGTTGTTTTTTTGAGGTTTGCCGATGTGGCGAAGTTGGTAGACGCGCACGACTCAAAATCGTGTGGTTGTAAAACCATGTGGGTTCGACTCCCACCATCGGCACTGAGCTTTGGCAGGCGCGCGAAAATAATTAACTAAAAGCATAAAATGCGTTACATTAAAAATTGTAATGTTTTTTTATTTGTCAAAAAATTAAAAATGTGATATGATATGGATATTAAAAAATATTAAATTATGATTCAAATACAAACAACAAAAGATATAATGTTTCTTGTTATCGCTTTTTGTATTTTGCTTTTTACAGTTTTTTTTGCGTGGCTTTTGTATTATTTTATCGCAATAATAGGAGATGTTCGCAAAATCACGAAAAGCGTTGAAGAAAAAGTCGAGAAAGTTGGAAAAATAATTGATATGGTAAAAGAAAAACTTGACAGTTCCACTACGCAGTTCGCTCTTTTGGTTGGAGCTGTTAAAGAAATTATAAAGATAGTTATTGAAAAAAGGGCGGTGAAAAAAGAGACAAAGAAGAAAAAATAGGAATTAAGATAGAAAAATAATAATTATTATATATTTATGGTGTAGAAAAATGCCATATAAAAAACTATTTTGAGGGTGTAGAAAAATGTTTTCTATCATTTCGAGCGGAGCGTAGCGGAGTCGAGAAATCTCTTTCGCTAAAGCAAGGGGTTCCTCCGCTCGCTTTCGGCTCGGTCGGAATGACAAAAATAATTCTTCTACAGCCTGATATTAACTTCGTTACAAGGGATATTTCAGTGAAATTTTTACTGGACTGCCTGAGTAGCTCAAAAAATTATGTTTAAATTTAAAAAATGTTATTTGCTTTTATTGGTCGTTGCAGTTTGTTGCGGGGGATTTTTCGCGACCATTCCATTGGTGAGAGCGCAAACACAAGGAGCCGCTTTCAGAATTATGACTCAGAGTGATTCTGGCGATTATATCGGGCAGAATAAGTCATGGGATTTCTCAAATGCCAACAACTCTAAAATCAGCATACAAAGCGCAAGCGACAGCTTGGCGACTTTTAAAACTGAAGATTTCGCGGTTTCTTATATGACATTCGGATTCGCCAGCGAGTCCGGAAAAAAATTGACTACAGGATTTTATTTACCTGCCAAACGGCTTCCTTTTCGGGGCGCATACAATGGAATTGACATCAGCGGGGACGGGCGGGGATGCAATACAATACTTGGCGCATTTTATGTTCATGAATATGTCATGAATAACGGAGCTCTCGAAAAGGCGGCTATTGATTTTGTTCAGACTTGCGAGCCCAATTCAACCGATGTTTATAACACGAAGCCAAAACTTTACGGTTCTCTTCGTTACAACTCAAGTATTCTGGACTCATGCGATGCCCAAGGTTGCGCTGCGGCAAAAGAGTATCTGGGGTTTACTGATAAGCCGGCGACAACTGATAAGCCGGATTTGGTTATTACAGATGTTAAAATTAATACAGTGGATACTGTGGTTGAAGGAAAGAATAAAACAATTATTAGTCCAATTATAACTTATAAAAATATAGGCGCTTCTGATATTAGCGCTTCTTTTTATGTGAGTATGGAAAGCCCTACAACTAAGGATTACGCGGCTGGGTTTAAAGGCGGCAGATATATTGATGCTGCGAAATCGCCTATTAAACCTAATATTGAATATACAACATCAGTCGCAGATTATCTTTTAACATATGGGGATAGCTTAAATACAACTTTTACTTTTTATATAGATCGGTATATCCCTTTTGGCAGCGCTGAGGATAATGTTATTGATGAATCAAATGAGAATAATAATACTTTAACCAAAACGATCACTATAAGCGACGAAGTAGTCCATCCTGATTTTATCATTTCCGATTTAAAAATAGAACAACGAAGCGGAGATGTCGGCAAATATATTTATGTAACAGTTGAAAATATTGGAGAGAAAGCTTTGCCAGTAAATTATGTGATAATTGATATAAAAATTGAAGATTTGGATACAGGCGATATTTATATAGCTCGCTTCAGCGGAGATTATATTAAAGGCTACAAAAGAGAGACTAATACAGAGACAGCTGTTAAAAACAAATCCTCCAATAGCTATCGGTTAAAAGCGACGGTGGATAGTATTAATCATCTTATAGAATCAAATGAAACTAATAATACTTTGGAAAAGACGATAAGTGTGGAAAGTGTTTTGCCCGATTTAGCAATTACAAGTATTTATACTCTAGCTGATGAGCAAAATCCAAAAAAGGTTTTATACATTGATACTCACACCATCGGTACAATGCCTATAAGTGATGGAAAAATTACAATAAAAGTTACTGCGCCAGAAAAAAATATATCAAAAGAATATAATTATGCAACATTTGTCTCAGATATGGCAACTTTAGGATTGTCTGAATATTCGTGGCCGGATGGGAGTTACGAAGTTAAAGCTGAGATAGATTCCTCACATGTATTAAATGAATCTAATGAAAACAATAATTTTTTTAGTAAAACTCTCACTTTTGGCAGTGTCGTATTTAAGAATGTAGTTATATCAAATGTACAAGCGCCTTATACCCTTATTCATCCGAATGAAGCGACCATAACTTGGGAAACTAATATTCCTGCTAATAGTTCTATTTTTTATTTTGAATATGGAAAAGGAAGTGATACTAAGAATATTGGCGGACGGCACGATATTAAGCTTACAAAGAATCATTCCTTAAGGATTACTAATTTAAAATCATTTACGACTTATCAATATTATGTTACTTCAAATAACACGGAAAATGAGGGAGGGCAAACAACTTCAAATGTCGCGGAATCAGAAACAAAAGAATTTACAACAACAAGTTCAGGAGACGAAGTTATAAATAATAATACATCAACGCAGCCACAACTAATAATTTCCAATGTGCAAGTTCCAACCTCTCTCTTTCGTCCGACCGAAGCGACGGTAACATGGGACACAAATTATCCGTCAAATAGCGATGTGCATTATTGGAGCGTAGATAAAACACAAGAGAACTGGAACTGGGATAAAATTGATGATTGTACTCAAACTAATCATTCAATAACATTGAAAGACTTAAAACCTTTCACAACATATTATTTTACCGTTTCTTCAAATAAAAAAATAGGAGAAGTAAAAACCACATCAGAGCAGATGACATTTACAACAACCGTTGGTGTTGTTGACACCAGCATTGACAAAATAAACAATTCCGCAAAAAATTTAAACGATAATAAATTCGACCA